>PIVZ01000462.1 GCA_003354045.1 bacterium | reverse complement strand
TTCACCGCTTCCGGCCGTGCCCTCGGCGCTCTCGAAGCCCAGCTGCTGCTCAGCGGCGGCATCATCGTCACGTTTCTGACCTTCAGCACGGTCACCGCCTCCGCCGTGAGCAGTGCCATCGGCGATGCCGACCTGGCGGCCGATGCGCGCCGGTTGGGCCGCCCGGAACTCATGGTGGCCTACCGCGTGCGTCCGTATTCCTTCCAGTTCTACACAGGCTGGCCGCTGGTTCGCAGCAGGGACCTGGAGGTTTATCGCACTGCGTTACAATTCGATGGTCAGATCCTCATCTTGACGGAGGACGAGAAGCTCGAGGGCCTGCGCGCCCTGGCTCCGGAGCTCGAGCTCCGTGAGGTGGCGAGAAATGCGCGTCACTTGCTGCTCTGCGCACGCTGCGAGACATCACCCGCTCGTTAAACAGTTGCCTTCGGTCTTCCGGTTGCTAACATGGCCCCATGAAGCTCCCCAAGCGCATCATCCTTTCTCTGCTCCCGGCGCTCCTCGTCGCCGCAACCGCTGCCAGCGCAGCACAGCGTAGCCCGGAGGACACCGTACGGCGCTACCTGAGCTCGATCCAGGAGCACCGCTTTGCGGAGGCCTACGACTACGTTTCTTCGACGCTGCGCGGCGGAAAGGAACGTGAGGAGTGGGCCAAGGAACAGCAATACATAGTCCAGATGGGAGAGGTGAAGATCTTCGGATTCCAGGTTTTCGATGCCGTGGTCGCCGACGACAAGGCCAAGGTGCCAAATATTCTCAAGTCCCAGGACAAGTACCTCAACCAGCTCGGTCTCGACGAGTATGAGATTTACGAGCTCATCAAAGAGGACGAGGAGTGGCGCATCGACCAGCAGACGCTTGTCGATGGGAGCGATAGAGCAGAGTACTTTCCCGGCCATTAAGGGGAAAGACCTGACGGGACACATTCCCGCCGCTGGGCCGCACCTGTGGGCTGTGCATTTCCGGTTTCTTGACAAGCACTTACCCGGCCGATAAATGGTAGGCCGTTTCAGCGACCGGAGGGCGGCGCCCGGCGCCGGGTTGCCGTGGCAAGTCATCGTTTGTTCTTTACGGTACCAAGGAGCACAGCATGAAGCTCAGTGACCTTTCAGGTCCACGACTGGCGTTCGCAATTGCGGGCGTCGTGGCGCTCGTTCTCACGGGTTGCCATGGTAACACCGATTATGAGCCGCTGGCCGAACAGAAGATCTACGTCTCGGATCGTTTCTACGACGTGGAAATTCTCGACGCCGACCGCGCGATAGTAGTCGGCTACAAGGGCAAGGCCCTCGTGACCAGCGACGCCGGCATGAGTTGGAGCGCGCTGCCCATCGATACGAACAACGCGCTCTACAGCCTGCAGTTCGCCAACAAGAACGTCGGCTGGATAGTCGGCCAAGAGGCCGAGATCCTGCGTACGGCGGACGGTGGCAAGACCTGGCAAACGCAGGGCGGCAACATTTACATGGGCAAGGACTGCCGCGGTCCGGATGCGGATGTCGAGGCCGATGAATGTCCACTGGCGCCGCTGTTCGCTCTGAGCGTGGTTGACGCGAAGACTGCCATTGCCATCGGTGATCGCTCCACGGTCACCATGACCAAGGACGGCGGTAAGACCTGGCAGACGCAGACCCTTACACCCGAGGGTCTCGAGCTGCTCGACCTCAACTCACTGCTCGCCTTCGAAGACCCGGTGCTCTACGACGTCAACTTCTTCGACGCCGACAACGGGTTCGTGGTCGGCGAGTTCGGCAAGATCTTCAAGACGACCGACGGCGGTGGGACCTGGATAGAGAAACAGGGCTCGCTCGTCGGTGGCGAGTACTTCGACGTTCTCGATCTGCCGACCTTCTTCGACATAGAGTTCTTGAACCGCAAGGTCGGCTACGTGGCCGGGCTCGAAGGCCGCGTTGCCAAGACCACCGACGGGGGCGAGACCTGGGCCTGGCAGGATCACGGCGTCAAGGAATACTCGGCGCCGTTCTACTCTGTGGCCGTCTTGCCCAACGGTGCAGTGTGGGTGGTGGGAGCGGGCGGACAGCTCGTCACGGCCCCCGAGGGTAAGGCCTTCGGCAAGGGAACCCTGGGCACGCAGGTAAACAACTGGATTCGAACGGTCGAGTTCAACGACAACGACAACGGCTGGGCGGTCGGAGGCTTCGGGTTCATCATGAACACGAAGGACGGCGGCAAAACCTGGTTCAGGCGCATCGGTTAGGAGCGGACGACAATGGCGAGGGAGAATAAACAGGCACTGTACCTACTCGGCGAGCGGCTCATCAAGCAGCGTACGCCGGTCACCATTCTAGTCGTGCTCGTCACTCTGTGGTTCGGGTGGCACGCCTCGCGCCTGGAGATGATCACCAGCTTCGGTGACCTCCTGCCTCAGGGACACGAGTTCATAGAAGTCCACAACGAGTACGCGAAGGACTTCGGCGGAGCCAACAACATCACCATGATGGTGGAGGTCGAGGAGGGGCACCTCTTCACGGTCGAAACACTGAGCCAGATCTATCTGGTTACCGAGGAAGCCGACCGAATATACGGCGTCAACCACAACCAGATCGACTCGATCGGCCATAGGACGACGCGCCACCTGGCCGTAGCTGCGGCCGGCACGCTTCGCTCGGAGCCGATCATGATCGGTATGCCGCGCACGGACGACGAAGCTGTCAGCATACGCCGCATCGTGCACGAGTCGGAGAACGTCTACGGCATATTGGTCTCGCTTGACGACAGGGCGGCACTGATACGTTCGAATTACATCGAAGGCCGACTGGACTACCGCCGCATCTTCAACGAGATGAACGAGCGGGTGATCACGCCGTTTACCGAGGGGTGGATCAACGCTCATCTGGTGGATGTCGATCCCGACCGCGCCGACGTGTACGGCGTGGAGAAGGGCAAGGGCGTTCTCGTCAAGTACGTCTTCAAGGGCGGTGCCGCCGACAAGGCCGGCATCGAGCGCAGCGACGTCATAACCAGCGTCAATGGCAAAGATGTCGAGCACCGCTGGGAGATAGGAACTGCGGTGGCCGCCGCCCGCGAGAAGGGCGAGACCGTCACGCTCGGCTACTTGCGCGACAAGGAGGCGGGGACGACGACCGTCGAAGGCGAAGGCTCTCGCATTCTCGTCTGGGCTGCCGGTGAGCCACGCCTCTATGGGTGGGTCTACAGGCACTCCGACGAGATCTTCTACATCTTCGTGCTGGTGACGCTGTTCGTCTGGATCCTGCTCTACCTCTACTTCCACGACTGGCGCGGGGCTCTGCGCCCGACCATCACGGGCGTGATATCGGCCATCTGGGGTCTGGGCTTCATTGACCTCATAGGCTTCTCGTTAGACCCGCTGATATTGGTGATTCCATTCTTCATAACCGCGCGGGCGGTGAGTCACTCCGTGCAGATGCACGATCGTTACTACGAGGAGTACCACCGTCACGAGCAGAACAAGCACGCGGCGATTGTGGCGTCCTTCGCGGAGATGTTCGTGCCCACACTCTCCGGCATCATCACGGATGCTCTCGGGCTGCTGGTCATCATTTTGGTGCCCATCGTCATGCTGCAAAAGCTCGCCGTGACCTCGTCGTTCTGGATTCTGGCGATCACGGTCTCGGAGCTTCTGCTCAATCCGATCGTTTACGACATGATCAAGGCGCCTGACTACGAGGTGGTCGAGAAACGCCGGGCGGGTCCGTTCCTGAGGGCCATTGAGTGGTTCGCAAGCGTGGTTTTGAGCCCGCGCGGCCGCATGGCCACCATCGTGTTCTGGTTGGCCGTCTCGGGGGTCTGCGCCACTCAGTGGACGAAGCTCACCATCGGCGATCCGACGGCAGCCTCGCCGCTGCTGTTCACGGACTCGCCCTACAACGCCTCCCACACCAAGATCCAGGGCAAGTTCGGCGGTGTCGAGCCGCTGATCGTCGTGGCTGAAGGCGAAGACAAGAACGCGATGAAGTACCCCCAGACTCTCCAGACGATGGAGGACTTCCAGCGCTACCTCGAGCGCGACTCGGGGGTGGGCTACAGCTTCTCGCTGGCTGACATCATCCGCGCGGTAAACAGCGTCTTCCACGAGCTCGAACCGAAGTGGGGCGTCATCCCGAACAGCTGGATCGACGTCGGCGGCCTGTTCTTCATCTTCTTCTCCGGGTCGCCGCCCACAGAGACGGCCAAGTACGTATCGACAGACTACAGGACGGCGCACGTCACGTTCTTCTGTCGCGACCACAAGGGCGACAACATAGAGCGGATAA
>PIVZ01000461.1 GCA_003354045.1 bacterium | reverse complement strand
CTAGTAGATTACGCAAAATAGCTCAAGTATTAGGACCGCCCGCTCGGTGTCCTGTCGCCGCAATGCATCTGACTGCGGCCCCTTCAGGCGATTCTGGTGCCGCCCAGCGGCACCAGAATGGGCGCCGGCCGTGGAGAAGCTGAGCACGCCGGGCGGCCCGCAAGGGGGTGCAGGGTCGCCCGACGCCAGCCACCGGCCAGTGGACTGCGGCTACGGACTGATCGTCGCCGCGTCCGGGGGCTCCTCGGTGACGAGGTGCCCGACCTCAGGGGCCTCGATGATGCTCGCATCCGGAGTCTCGTCTGCATTCACCCCGCGACGCACCGCCACATCGGGCACGAAGGTGGACGGATCAAACCCAGACACGCTCGACTCCGTCGCCGTCCGGTAGCCGATCCTCGCGCTCGGTAACGTGGACTCTCCCACCGTCTCGACCGCCAGGCCTATGTCCGTCACCGTCCGGGTGTACACCGTGTCGCCCTCGGCACGCTCCATGAGCCTCGCCTCAACGCCGTCGAAGCCCGAGGGGATACTCAACGTGCGGCCCACGAACCCCAGTGTAGCCAGGAGAACTACCGCAGCTCCCAGCGGCTTCGTGAGCGTAGCCTCCACCGAGATGAAATGGGAAATCAGCGCTACGAGGATCACCTGAGCCTTGGTTATGCCCTCACAGGCATTGCCACGGCCACGGGCCATGTGGTCTGATCTGCGGAACCCGACATCGGAGGCAATGCTATGAACCACATCATACGAATCAGCGCACTCCTCATCCTTGCCGTCGCCGTGAGCACGGCCAGCGCCCAAGAGATAACCTACTCGGGAGAGTTGGACGAGATCTCCGACGACATCGAGCTTGGCGAAGAGATCCACTGGCTGGAGGCGGCACGAACGGAGCCGGCCGACGTTCAGGATACCGCCGGCTTCATGCTCCGCTCGCGCCACCTGGTGTTCGGGCTGCCCCGGCTAACGGATGAGCGACACAGGCTCGGTCCGCAGCAAGCCGGGGTGTCGGTGCTGGTGCGCGACGGATTCGTTATTGCCTACTTCGAACGGATGAAGTCGCCACTGTGGGTCGCTCAGCGTTGGACTACCGATGAACTCGAAGACAAGGCAGAGATCGCAGGCTTGCGACGTGACTGGCGGAAAGACCCAGAGCTGCCAATCGACACGCACATTGGGACTAGCTACGCGGGCAACGACACTGGCCTCGACCGTGGCCACATGGCCAAGCACTCGATGAACCGTGCATGGGGTTACGACTCTTCGATTCAAGGCTGCCTGATGAGCAACTCGACGCCACAGCACAAGGAGATAAACCGCACAGGTGGCGCTTGGTATAAGCTGGAGGAGGCCGTCGAGAACGCCGTTGGCGAAGGTGCCCCAGACATCGACGTGCTGTGGACGATCAGCGGAGCACTCTTCCGTGACGAGGAGAACCCGGATACGGAGTTGCCTGAGGTAGATTTCGCGAACGTCAAGAAGATTACTAGCGGCTTCGCTGTTCCCGATGCCACGTACAAGATCGTCGCGTGGTTCCAGGACAACGGTTACTTCGAGGCGCGGGGCTATGTCTTCGAGCAGCCCCACACAGTGAACGCGGATGGCGAGTTAGAGTTTGACCTGCCTGACCAGGATCAGCCTCTGACGGAATTCCTGGTCAAGATCGATGACATTGAGAAGCGCACTGGGCTCGACTTCTTTCCGCAGCTCAAGGACAACATCGAGAACGCGGTGGAATCTGGTTCCTACGCGGACATGTGGGAATGAAGCGAACTCTCGTCGGTGTGTCCTTATCATTAGGCGAACGGCCGGCAAGTACGTATGGTTACGCCGCCAACGGGCACACGGGGAATTCTGGCCTTCTTCACTGCCCCGCCTCTTGTCGCGGCTGAGGAGGGCCGGCAAGATGTTGTCGTACGAAGTTGGAGGCTGAATCATCGAGTGGCATGAACCGTAACTCCGACGCGCGCGCCTGCCACACTATCACGCTCCACTTATTCCAGATTTGAGAAGGTACGATGACGCAAGTTAAGCAGTGGGTCAGTGTGGCATTAGTGATTGTGGTATCTGTACCGATCTTCTCTCAAGCACAGATCGGGCAGCCTGGGCTTCAAGCGGTATTTGAAGGCACCTACGACGAAGCCGTCGAGAGATACCCTGAAGCTATTCGTCTACCCCTGTCGGTTCTGACGGCAGCGGCGGAGAGAAGACAACGAGGCACGTGTCCACCAGAGGTGGCACATGCTCGAACTGTTACCAATCAATGCTCGCTTCTAGGTCAGACAGTAAACGTACAAATACCGGGCGAGGGATACCCCGGCGACCTGGACAGCGTCGTGGTTGTTCCGTTTACAATTGGCGCTGAGGATTGTCACGGGCGTTGCGGCACTGGTTGTCCGGGTGATGGGGGGTTCTTCCACTGCACAGGTAATAATGGATATTACAGATACACAACGGATTGCATTGTCCACGACGCGTGCTGCGATTACTGGGACGTGGACGGCGGAAACTGCATTGACGTTCCAAGATGTAATGCGGTAGCCGATAACGCTCTCGACGATTGCGGCAAGAATGGAATCGATTGTTGTGAGGCATACGAATACAATAGCTATAATTTTACAGAGCAACCGGTAGCACATTTCTGTGAAAGATGCCCGTGTCACGACGGACAGGGGTACTGCAGTTCGAGCGGCGAGTGTGGGGACTATTTGTCGGAGTGTTCGGGGTCGGGAATCTGCGTGTGTACGTGTGAGGAGCAGGCGGAGTGCTGCGGTTACTGCGGTGACGGAATGCTGCAGTCATGGTGGGAGGCATGCGACGACGGCAACAACGATTATGGGGATGGCTGCCTGGGGAACTGCCTGTATGCCACGTGCGGCGATGGGGATCTGTACATCGGGGTCGAGGAGTGTGACGACGGTGGCCTGCAGCCTGGTGACGGGTGCGATGAGAATTGTTGGCTTGAATGGCCCATATCGACAACCACGAGCACCACGAGTACGACGAACACTACGCTGCCGGCAGGGTGCGGCGATGGCACGGTTGAAGGTGACGAGAGCTGCGACGATGGCGACACAGCCTTTGTTGCTGGCGACTATTGTGCCAAGGACTGCACTGCGGTGCCGTGCGGACAGCCGGTCAACAGAAACAAGCCGTACCCGTTCACCAGTGATGCGCTCTTTTCACTAAAGGTCGCTGTAGGATCGAAAGCCTGCGACTTGCGGGTGTGCGACGTGGACAACAGCGGTGCTGTGGTGACGACGGACGCGCTGATAACCCTCAAGATGGCGGTCGGGCAGGCCGTAGAACTGAGATGCCCCGGTACGGAGGTCTGGGACCAGAGTGTCTGCGAGAATACGTATGGGGGTGTGTGGAGAGAGGACGGTATGGGTCAAGGCGGATACGCCTGTTTCTTCCGAGATACCGCCTACGAGACCTACCCGAACTATTGGCAGGGGGATAGCTGCGCCGATTCATGCACGAAGACGCACCCGAACTTGCGGTGTGTAGAGACAGATTGGAACGAGGATGCCTCATGTACGTTGTGTCGTGAGTTCTACCATCCCACTGGCACTCCACCTACTTGCAGCGCGACCGCCGAATCTGACGCACCGAAGTGGAACTACAGCCATTTCGGCGGTGGAAGTTGTTACTACAGAGCGGGTGCTAGTCAGGACTGCAATTTGAGGCCCACTGGTGGAGTGGCGCAGCGACGCCGCGTGTGCGTCTGCGAACCGGTGTTTGCTCTTGCTCAGTGAGTTGTGCCGTGCGTCACGACCTTCTTTCAGTCCAAGTGACCGCGGAAGAGGCGTCGCGCGATCCCTCTGCTACAGGGAGGGGGAACAGCGCTAAAAATGGAACGGACCCGCGTGCGAGCGTCGGCCCGCTATTCGCCCGCCTCGCTAGCGGCCCTACGGGGCCTGCACGCTGCTCTGGCACACCTACGTTGAGGGTCCAACGTAGGGGAGTACCTGCCACCCCTCCGGCGTGGCCTTTAGCCCCAGTGTTTATGCGGGCTGTGGCGCAGGGATTCGCGGGGCTGGGAGGCAGCGGCAGCCCGGTTGCGCGCACACAGTTTCCCCTTGTCATGGCTCGCGCCAGCGGCTAGTCTCGCGCCGACAAGTTGAACTGCGGTCTGCCTGATCGACGACAACTATTCTTGCCGATTGGCGCCAACCATTTTTGCCGATCGTGATCGAGGCAAGTATTGCGATTTCACAGACTTACAGGATCTGTGGCGCCATGGTCACAGATCAACA
>PIVZ01001037.1 GCA_003354045.1 bacterium | reverse complement strand
TCGGTGGCTTCTACGCGCAAGGGGCACGTGAGGGATGCAGGACAGGTAACGCTCCGCTCCAACTGGCCGTCGTCCGGCGTGGCGGCCGTGAGCACGTCCCAGGTGAGCGCGACGTCCCGGCTGATGAGGACGGTGACGTCGATGACGCCGTAGGGTGTCCAGGTGACGGCCGCGGGGTCGCCGACGTGCCATTGCTCGCCGCCATCCGGAGCCGTGAGGTCGCAGCTGCCGCCGGTCAATCCCATGCATGGGATGCGAAGCTCCTCCTGCCCGCAGCGGCTCAAGATGATGTCCGCAGCGTGAGCACCGTCACCCGGGGAGGTGAGGGTGACAGTGACGGTCTGCTGCTCACCCGGGTAAAGCCTGAACAGTGCGATATCTCCGGTAGGGCCACCGGTCATGGACAGGTCGTAGCTGGCGCCATCGACATCCAGGCGACCGGTCAAGGTCATGACCGAGGGGTTGCTGATGGTGAAGGTCCGATCCACCGGCAGGCCCGCCTCGAGCGTGCGGAAATCCAGGGAAGTCGCCGAGGTGGTCACGATCTCGTCAGACGGGATGCTGCCGTCGTTGATCACCGCGACCCGCGTGCCGTCGCAGCCGGAGGACACGGTCATCGGACTCGGGTCGGGCGATCCCTCTGCCAGATAGACCGGGGCATAGAGAGGAAAACCGCTGCCGTCAGGATCGGAGAGGCTCGGGTTGGTGGCCGACGAGAGATAGAAATCGATTTCCTGATCCGGGTAGAGCACGAGCAGATCGATGGAGGCGAGCACCAGGCTCGTGGTCACCGGCAAGGGCGAGGACACGCTCACGAGGTATTCGTTCTCGTTGCCGAAATTCATCCCGTTGCCATGCAGGATGGTGTTCGTGAAGTACACCGTATTCTCGGTCACGAGGTCGAGAGTGAGCTCCCATGCGCTGATGGCCGCCGTCGCGCTCGCATCGGTCAGTACGAGGTAGAACGGGACCGTCTCGGCCATGCTCGACGTCGTGGCCGAGTTCAGCGTGGCCGTCTCATCGAAGTACCCTCCAAGCATGTCCTG
>PIVZ01000460.1 GCA_003354045.1 bacterium | reverse complement strand
CTGTTGGCAAAGGGCACCTACCCACTCACCATACCTCACAATACTTCACACTTGCGTCCTACATCGCCTCTGAGCTCGGCCGAGCCGAGATGACGCTGCGGCACGACCTGGACTATCTGCAGGAGTGAGGGGGGGGGCTAATGAACGGCGGCGGCTGGTGCGCGCCGGGTAAACAAGGACGCAAGAGAGGGAGATCGAAATGAGCGTTACAGTCGAGCAAATAAAAGATGCGGTCTGGCAGCTCCACAAGGAACAGGCCATCGAGCTGGTCAAGCAGGGGCTCGAGGAGGGGCTCGACCCTGTAGACATGTTGCAAAACGGGGTGATTCGCGGCCTGCAGATCGTCGGCGAAAAGTTCGGGGCCAAGGAATACTTTCTTGCCGAGCTGGTCATGGGTGGCAAGGTCGGCGAGCCGTGTATCGAGCTCATCACCCCCCACCTTCCTCCTTCAGTAGAAGGCAAGCCGGGCACCGTGGTCATAGGCGCGGTCACCGGCGACCTGCACACGATAGGCTACGGTCTGGTCTCCACTCAGCTGGAGTTGGCCGGCTTTGAGGTGCACAAGCTCGGCATCGATCTTCCGAGCATGCACTTCATCGACAAGGCCAAGGAGCTCAACGCCGACATCATCGGCCTTTCCGCCTTCCTGGTGACAACCATCCCTTACTGCAACGAGGTGATCAGCTACCTCGAGGACATGAACCTGCGCGACGAGTACAAGGTCATAATCGGCGGTACCGAGACGAGTGCGGATAAGGCCGAGGCCATGGACGCCGACGGTTGGGCGCTGAATGCCGTGCAATCGGTCCAGCTCTGCAAGCGGCTGATGGGCAAGGAAGCGCAGGCCAACGATCAGTGGTGGGCCAGCGACAAGCGTATCGGTTAGCTGACATTTTGACCGCGGGGCGCTCCTGCCTGGAGAGCCTCGGGCCATGCAGACGGTAACGGAGGGTAGCAGATGATCCCGCTCATAGATTTCCAACGCAGATGCACCACCGGTCCGGTGATGAAGGCCGACGACTTCGACCTCGAGTTCTCGATGAAGGTGCGCGAGCTGGTCGCGAAGTACGAGATAAAGTACGACCCCGAGCGTCTCGTGGTAGACGACAAGACCGCCGACGCGGTCTTTCAGGCCGGCGTGGAGCTGCTTGCCGACATCGGCCTCTATCACATGGGTCTCCAACGTGTGCTCAAGTACGACAGGGAAGAGATCGAGGAGTTTGCCCGGGAGGCTGCCGAGACCCCGGCTCATATAACGCTCGGTCGCGCGCCCGATGAGATGACGCTCCGTTACCGGACCAGCACGGATAGCTGGGCGCCCACCCTGTACTCCGGACCGGCGGCCGTCGCCGAGCCTGAGTGGTTCGTTCCCTACGTCCAGTCCTTCGTTCAAGAGGAGAAGGTGGAGGGATTGGGTATAGCGCCGGGAGTCGCCGCGCTCGGCAAGATAAAGCCGCAGGCCGGCATGCTGAGCGAGGTCCACGTTGCAATGTGGGAGCAAGAGGCGCTCAAGGAAGCCTTGCACCGCGCTGGACGACCGAATCTGAACCTCGGTCTGCTCAGCACCGTGAGCACCGTGGGCGGTACGATGGCGATAATGGGGCCGGGTCTGAGGGAGGCCTACAACACGCAGATCGGCATCCACGTCCTGCCGGAGCAGAAGATAGATTGGAGTCGCCTTCTGCTGGCCCAGTTCTGCGAGCAGCGCGGAATAGAGACCTGGCAGAGCTCGATGTCGTGCATCGGCGGGTTTTGCCGAGACGGCGCCGACGTGGCAGTGACCATGGTGGCCAACGCGCTTGGGCAGCTGAGTTACGCCAGGGGTGGCTCGATGAGCTACTTCCCGAGTCACCTGGACGGCAGCTGGGCCACGCGCGATTCGCACTGGGCCTTCAGTGCTGCTGCCCGTGCTACGGAGCGGCACTTGAAGCTCGCGGTCGGCACGTCCATATCGGGCGACGTCAAGACATGGCGTACTCCGGTAACGCTGTGGCAGTCGGCAGCCGTGGTGACATCATCGGTAGCCAGTGGACTTTCGTATGCTTGGATCGCCGGCCACACCGGGCTCGAGGCCCGCTTGATCGGTGAGATGATGGAGGCCACCGCCGGCATGCCGGCAGAGGACGCCAACGAGCTCACGCAAAAGATCATGGTCAAGGTGGATGAACTGCTTCCCACCGTAGAAGGACAGCTGAGCTTCCCCGAGGCCTACGACTGCGAGACGGTCAAGCCGAGGCCGGAGTACGAGGCCGGTATGCTGCGCGCCCGCGACGAGCTGGCCGCCATCGGCATGCCGTACAAGTAGCCCTCCGGCCAGGCAGGAAGAAGTAGACCATCGAGGACGCGGGGGAAGAGTTCGACCCGGAATTGCCTGAGTACTGGTAGGCCATGTGATCGGCGGGCGGGCATGAGGCGCGGCCACAGATCATGCGTCACCAGTGAGCGCGAATCACGCGGGCTCAACCTCGACCGGGATCCCATTGAGTACGCTGGTACCGGAGAGCTCGTCGAGCAGCAGCTCGTCGGCCAGTTGGTTGCAGTTGACGCCGGGACTTCTGCCCGCCACCGAGAGCCGCGTACCGGCAACATCGTGGCCGAAGCCATGCGGCAGGCACACTACGCCCGGCATCATCCCGTCGGTTATCTCGACTGCGACCTCTAGCGAGCCCACGCGCGAGGTTATGCGCGCCCGCTTGCCGCCGTCGAGCCCGATGCGGGCCGCGTCGGCATCGTTTACCAGCAGAGTGCAGCGATCGCGGCCGCCCATGAGCGGCTCGAGATTGTGTAGCCACGAATTCATGTTGCGCAGCTGCCTGCGCGACACCAGCACCATGGAGTCACTGCGCGCCCGTTCGGGCATTGCGCGGCGAAGTCGTTCGAGGTCGCCGGCGAGTAGCTCATGGGCAAGGGGGATACGCCTACCCGGAGATTTCAGAATGTCGGGTAGCCTGGGCTCTAGCGGTCCGAGATCGATTGCGTGTGGCACCCGGCGGATCTTTTCGAGAGAGAGTCCTTCGGCTTTATCGTCGAAGCGATCCCCGTAGGGGCCGGCGCGCAGCAGCAAATCGAGAAGCCGCTCGGGGCCGCGTGCGTCGCCGAGCTTCGCGCGCGCATCTTCTTCACTCACATGTTCGCAGGGACTCCCCGGCACTCCGACCAGTGTCGCCAATGCGCCGCCGATCATGAACTCGTCGAGCGACTCGAGCGTGTTGCCTGTCATCCGGGCGGCAATCTCCGCCAGAATCTCCCCATGCGACTTCGAACCCGGCTCGGGCTCGAACACGCGCGGTGAGTAGCGGACCATGTTTCGCACGGAGGTCGTCTGGAAGAGCATCTCGAAGTTGGTCTCTTCGAAGGCGGTGCGCACTGGCAGGATCACGTCGGCGTGCCGGGTGGTCTCGTTGATGTAAATGTCCACGGAGACCATGAAGTCGAGCTTGTCCAGGGCGCCTGCGAGGCGCTCGCCGTTCGGTGTGGACAGGACCGGGTTGCCGGCCGCGGTGATCATGGCTCGGATACGCTGGTCGCCGGCCTCGCCGATTTCTTCGGCCATTACCGAGACCGGGAGCTGGCCGTCGAACCCGGGAAAGCCGCGCACGCTAGAGCGGAAGCGGTCGTAGGGAACCGGTCCGGTGTCCTTCGGCACGGGCTCGCCCTGTCCGGTGGCCGGACGCGGGAACATCATGCCGCCTTCACGGTCGAGGTTGCCGGTCAGCAGACATACGGCATCCGTCAGCCAGCTCGCCAGGGTGCCGAACTCCTGCGTGCATGTGCCGAAGCGTCCGTAGCAGATGGCGCGTTCGGCCGAGGCAAAATCGCGGGTGAGTTGCTTCGTTACCTCGGCGTCGATGCCGGTGGCCGCTGCTACGGCCTCGGGCGAAAAATCGGCGGCAAGCTCACCCAAGGCCTCGATGCCGTCGGTGAATTCGGCCAGCCGGCCCGGCCGCAGCAAACCTTCGGCGAACAGCGTGTGAATCATCGCGAGCAACAAGAAGGCATCGCCTCCCGGTTTGATGAAGACATGTCGGTCGGCGGCCTCGGCGGTCTCGGTCCGGCGCGGATCGATGACCACGACCTCAGCGCCGCGCTCACGCATCACGCGCAGCCGCGTTTTCATGTCAGGCGCCGACATCAGGCTGCCGTTGGAGACCAGGGGGTTGGCGCCGAGTATGACGAAGAAGTCGGTGCGGTCGATGTCGGGAATCGGGAACAGCCAGGAGTCGCCATACAGGGCGCGGCAGCTCAGGTTCTTGGGGAACTGGTCAACGGTGGATC
>PIVZ01000459.1 GCA_003354045.1 bacterium | reverse complement strand
TGTCTCGTGATCTTTCTCGAATTGGACGGCCGCTTCCGACAGGGTGAGCTCGCGCGCGGCCAGTTCCTCCGCCTGCGCATTGACCTGATCCCAGAGCTCCTGCTGCTCGAGTGCGAGCGCTTCGGCCTCCTTCACGTATTGCTCGCGCGCCTGTACAAGCCCCGTCCGGCATTCCTCCAAAGCGTCCGCGCGCGCTTCGAGCGTCTCACGGATCAACCATACGGAAGACTGCACCTCCCGCTTCAGAGTTTCGATTCGCTCGATGCTGCGCGCCGGGTCCCCTCCACCAGCAGACGATCTCGGCTCTCGCGTACGGTCGTCGCTCACGTCTTACCTCTCCGTGACCGTGCCCTCTCCATCAGATTCGCAAACCGGTCCTCAGAACGCGGCCCGCCAGGCGCCCCCGTTGCCGTTGCTTCGTCACCCGCGACGTCGCCAGCGGCCGATCCCGGAGAGATTTCACCGTTATCGATTCGAGAGCCTTCACTATCCCCCGCTAGCGCGGCCTTGGCGGCACCCACTGCTCGCTCGAGATCGGCCTTTGCAACGTCCACCGTTTGCCGCAGCGCGGACTGTTCAGTGTCCATCCGATCCTCGAGTTCCGTCAGTTGAGTATCGAGGTCCGTGAGAGCCGCACGTACCTCCACATCGTCCTCTGGAAGAACGACGCTCCCCAGCATCTGAGTCGAACTCAAATCCATCATTCATCCTCGCCGCTCGACTCATTCCCCTATTCGAGCCCGGCGATCTACGAAGTGACCGGCCAGCACGAGCGCAAACAGACGCGCAGATACACCCTCGGCAACAACCCGTTTGCCTATTTTCTTAACACATCCGCGGCCCTAGGGGGAGCAACCCCCTGGATCGGTGAACTACACCGCCAATCTAGCTCTCCGACATGTAAGCGTTCGATCGCCCGCACCACGACTGACCACTCCCAACAGAAAGGTGCTGGCCTCTGCCTAGCAGCCCGTCCACGCAAATTCGCGATCGCGTCACAAACCACCACGGTCACCGGACATCCGAGCATGTTGCCCCAGCCAAGCCAACGTCTCATGCCACTGGTGGAGCCGAAACGGGGCCATCGGATTGGAGTCGCGCGACTGGCGGCGCGGGAACAGCGGCACGGGAACGGCGGCACTGAACATACGCGTCGTCTCCGGTCGAGGAAGCGCCGCCACCACCCCCGGACCCACACAAGACTCGCGGCGGGCAGCGCCGGGATGGCGCATGGCGTCACCTGCAGGCCGAGCACATCCTCGGCTCGAGCGGCGGCCCGGTTGCTCATACGGACTTCCCAGCAGGGCCTCTAGTACGGCACCACTTCGAGCGGGACATCGTCAGGCACAAGCGGATCGTTGTTTGGCTCCGTGGCTTCAATTATCTCGTAGGAGAAGTCCAACGGATGGACGAGCCCACTCGGCACGAAAGTACATGTCGCCAAACGACGGCCACCAATGAAGCCTCCCGGGGAGGCAAAGCTCATCGCCAGGTGGCGTCCGGGCAACTTGTTGAAGGCCGCCTCAGCGTTCTCGACCAGGTTGGTGCACTGCACGGCCTTGCCGTCGCCGAGAATTTCGCCGTTCACGCCGTTGTAGTCGATATCCACTTGTAGTGAGCCGACGCTGACAACCGGCCCGTACAGGTAGAGGACAACCTGCGTGCTTCCGCCCCCGACCGCGCCTCCACCACAGTCCAACTCGACGTCTATGCCAACGCTGGTCTGCAGTACGAGCAGGGCATCGGTCACCGTGATGCTGTTGTCGTTGTTGACGTCGCAGGTCCAATCCGCGCACAACACGTCCTGGCCGACCGAACGGCGCACCACCAGAAGGGCGTCGCTGGCTGTAACCGTGATCGTGTAGTTCGCATCGCCGCAGATCATCAGACGGAGGTAGCAGGCGGGCGCACAACCGTCACCGGGCTCGTTGTTGCCGTCGTCGCACCCCTCGCCTGCAGCCACGTTCAGTACCCCGTCGCCACACTCCGACTCCGTACAGTCGCTATCACAATCGGCGGTCTCGGCGCCTTCGTCGCATGTCTCGCCCGCTGCTTCGTTCACCGTCTCGTCACCACAGACCGCGAGCGTGCAGTCAGCGTCACAGGTAGCGGTGTTCAGACCGTCGTCGCATTCCTCGCCGACCGCCGCATTGGTCACCCCGTCACCACACGTCACAGCGGTGCAATCTACGTCACAAAGCACCGTCTCGCCGCCGCCGTCGCATTCCTCGCCTTCGGTGACGATACCGTTTCCGCATCTGGTGAACAGGCAGTTGCTGTCGCAGTCGTCGCCGTCCACGGAGTTGCCGTCTTCGCAGTCCTCGTCACCGACGATCATCAGGTCCCCGCAGATCTCGGAACAAACGGTAGGCACCCCTCCACAGTTCCAGCCTTCTTCCGGCTCGCAACCGGAATCGCAACCGTCACCGTCTACGGAGTTGCCGTCGTCACAGTTCTCTTCACCGGTAATGACACCGTTGCCGCAGCCGGTCGGCGTGCAGTTCACGTCGCAGCCGTCAGCGCTAATGGTATTGCCGTCGTCGCAGATCTCGGCAGCCGTGGTGTTGAGCGTGCCGTCACCGCAGAGAGCGTCGGAGCAGTCGGCGTCGCACGAGGCCGACTCGCCGCCATCGTCGCAGTCCTCTCCAACCGTCGCGTTGCGGGTGCCGTCGCCGCAGGCGACCGCGGTGCAATCTACGTCACACCCGGCCGATTCACCGCTGTCGTCGCAGGTCTCGCCGGCGGTGGTGTTGACCGTTCCGTCTCCGCACTGCGCGACGGAGCAGTCTGCGTCGCAGCCAGCCGACTCGCCGTCATCGTCGCAGTCCTCTCCGGCTGTACCGTTGGGAGTACCGTCACCGCACTCGACTCCCGTGCAGTCCGAGTCACAGGTGGCCGTTTCGCCTCCCTCGTCGCATTCCTCGTCGCCCGTGACGATTCCGTTGCCGCAGCTTGTCGTCGTACAATCGCTGTCACAGCCGTTGCCGTCGACGGTGTCGCCGTCGTCGCAGACTTCATTGCCGGCTACAACACCGTTTCCGCAGGCGGTCGGGGTGCAGTTGCTGTCGCAACCGTCGGCGTCCACCCCGTTGCCGTCGTCGCACTCCTCGCCTGCCTTTCTATTCAGGTCGCCGTCGCCGCACTCGGCCGTCGTACAGTCGGCGTCGCAGGTGGCAGTCTCTTCCCCGTCGTCGCACTCCTCACCGGCGGATTCATTGATGTTACCATCGCCGCACTCGACATCCGTGCAGTCGTCGTCGCACAGCGCCGTTTCGCCATCGGTTTCGCAATCCTCGCCGGCAGCGGCGTTTACGATATCGTCGCCACACTCCGGAATCGTACAGTCCGCGTCACAGTCAGCGGTCTCACCGCCAGTATCGCACTGCTCTCCCGCAGCGGGCTGGTATCTACCGTCACCGCAAGAAGGCAGCAGCTCACCCCAACCGATGTCTACCATCACGTCCGCGGCAAGGCTGACGTTGTGGTTCGCCGCCGTGTAGAATGGCTCCAAGAGCTGGTTCGGCCACATGCTTATGTCGAAATGGCTCACCGAGGAGCCGGGAAAGAAGGTCTCGGGAGCGTACATGTAGACATGGCCCGTGGCCTCATCCAGGCCGTCGTCCAAGACAGCGCTGGAATCGACGGTGCTCTGTCCAACCCAGTGAAGGTCGAAGTTGTCGAGAGCCGACGCGGCGCGCTGGGAGTTGTAGCTCATCTCGTCCCAGGTCATCCCCAGGCTGTGATCTTCGAGAAAGCGCATGAAGTGGTCGTCGCTCTTCTGGAACTTTCTTCCGTTCTCGCCATCGACGAAGGTCAGGAAGCCGAGCCCGTGAGCAAGTTCGTGCAGCACCACCGAGACGAAGTCGATCTCGTCCGATCCGGCCGCCGCGTCGAACCCGTAGTAGAAAGTCTCGCCAAACGTGCAGCCACCGTCCATACCGCTGTTGAAGATCGCCGTGATATCCTCGGGCTCACAGTTACATCCCGAAGCAGGCGGGCAAAGGTCGGTGTCGGCAAGTTTGTTGGCAAGCGCTGCGGGGTAGATGATGTCGGCGTCCGGCGCGCCGGCGAAGTTCTTGTGAAGACAGTTCGGCCCGGCCGTTGCGAGCACGGCTCCGTCCCTGTTGCAGAATAGCTCATCGAAAAACGCAGCTACCTCGATTTCGACGTCGCTATCGAGCATCGATCCCCAGATGTCAGCCGCAAACTGGGCAGCGGCCAGCCGCTGCCCGCCGAGCGTCGGTTCGTCGTTCCAGCCTACCGGGAGCGGCTCACTC
>PIVZ01001036.1 GCA_003354045.1 bacterium | reverse complement strand
CACAACGTGTATGAGCATACGATTTGGCGGAACGCAATGCCTTTTTCCTATGTCGATATGTTGAGTGTCTCATGTGCGCTGCGTCTCAGACTGGGGGCGCTATTCCTCGACCAGGCCCCACGACCAAGGAGGTAGCCCCGTGAACCGGATCGTCTTCCGCGTAGGTGGCGGTATTTCCGCCGCAAGCCTGGCTGTTGCCGCACTCGTCGCCGCCGGCGTGCCGACGGCGATTGCCGAAGAGAGCCCTTCCAAGTCGAATGCAGCCGCCACGGCATTGGCCACAATCGACGGCCAGGCTGACTCCGCCGGCGGTTCAACGGGTAGTCCCGGCCTGAAGGTCTACATAGACCCGGAGACCGGCGAGTTCGCCACCCCCCCACCGGGGGTGTTCGATGAAGCCGTGGGCCCACGGACCCGCCCCGCAGTGCCGAGGGAGGAACTGCGAGGGGTCCCGGCCCCCGGAGGCGGCGTGATGGTGGACCTGAAGGGGCACTTCCGTAGCTACAGCGTCGCTACCCAGAGCCCCGAGGGCAAGATCGAGACGAACTGCTTCAAAGACGCGGAGGCCGCCGAGGAGGCAGTCGAGCGTGCCACCGAGCAAGCGGTCGGGCGTGCTACCGAGCAAGCGGTCGGGCAAGCCACCGGCGAGCACGGGGAGTAGGGCGATGAAGCGCAGCAGGATGAGCAACCTCGCGGTCTGCACGACTTCGGCCGCCCTGATGCTGGCTCTGGCCACGCCGGCCCTGCCCTCAACCATCACCATCCAGAACGCCGACGGCGCAGGTGAAGGCTTCAATGACCCCACCGTCGTAGCCCCGGTCGGAGGCAACCCGGGCGTGACGCTCGGCGCGCAAAGGCTCAACGCCTTGCAGTACGCGGCCGACATCTGGGGCGCCCTGCTCGGCAGCGACGTCGAGATCAGGCTGTGGGCGCAGTTCAATGGGTTGGGCGGAACCGAGTTCTCGGCACTGCTGGGCAGCGCCGGCCCCCTGTTCGCGTACCGTGACTTTCCCGGCGCGCCGGTCGCCGCTACCTGGTATACGGACGCCC
>PIVZ01000458.1 GCA_003354045.1 bacterium | reverse complement strand
GGTCCTTGTCCTCGATCAGGCCGGGAAGCTCGGGGAAGGCGCCGAAGAGAATCTCTTCTCCCGCGTCGGCCCAGGCCTTGATGTCTTCCTTGCTCATGTCCGGATCGGCCGGACAGAAAGATCCCGTCATGAGGAGCTGCTTGCCCTCGGGCGCCGCATCGGGGTCGTAATTGGACGGCACCTCGTAGTAGAGCACTCCCTCGCGCGAGGCCTCGCGCTTGCCCGCCTTCGCCAGCCGTTCGCTGCTCCAAGAGCTGGTGTTCGAGAAGACCACGCCGTAGGGCTTGTCGGTCACCGATCCGGAGAGGAAGTAGCGGTAGCCGAGCAATGAGTAGGAGGGAACGAGATCCTTTACGTAGTTCACGTACTCCGCATCGAAGTGTTCTTCATCGACGTAGTTGAGTACGGTGGGCTGAATGCCCGCGTTGCTGATGACGACGGAGGCCCGGTAGATCGAGCCGTCCTTGGTCTCGATGCCCGCGACTTTGCCGTCTTCGACCAGGATCTTCTCGGTGCGGGTGGCCATCTTCACTTCGCCGCCGTTACGCCGTACCGCCTCGCAGTAGGCCTCGGCGATCTGGCCGAAACCCCCTTTGCAGAAGACGCCGCCGCTCTTGAGGAACATCTCCTGCAGGCTGTTGATCGCCTCGGCTGCGTCGAGTGTTTCGCTGGGAACCATGAACATCCCGTCGCAGCACAGGCTCACGAGGAAGGCTTGAAGCGAAGGGGGGACGTTCTTGCTGGTTATCCAATCGTGGAAAGAGCTGCCCTCCAGAGACTCGATCTGCTCGGGCGGCATGAAGGTCATTTCGGTGAAGAATTCGAGCGCGCTTGGCCGCTTGTCCTCCGGAATCTCCAGCCAGACGAAGATGACGTTGGGGTCGGTCTCGCCGGTCGGCATGTCGGGCAGCATCTTGTAGGTGCCGCTCGGGTTCTTGTAGATGCTTCCTTGTAAGCCCGGTACGATCAGCTCGGCCAGATCGGCGACCTCGAGCTCGTCGAGTACACGCTGATAGTAATTGTCTGTGACGGGGGCGCCGATCACAACCCAGGCTGTATGGGTGTAGCCGTTCTTGGAAAGGCTCATAGCCTTGCCGCCGGCCCGCCGATTCTTTTCCACCAAGAGGACGCGGAGTCCCTTCTTGGCCAGCAAGCCTGCACATGCACTGCCGCCGAATCCTGCACCAATTACAATCACGTCGTAGCTTTCATCTGCCATTTTCTTTTTCCTACGTTCCTTTTCGGCGGTGATCTGTTGCGGATACCAGGACGCAAGATGAAGTGCCAACCCGCCAACTTGTCTGACCAGTCGTCCACCGCGGTCAGCATTTCTACTTTCGTAGTCAATGGGCGAGACGTACATGCCGCCGGTCGGTGGCGAAGCCACGATGGTCATTCACCCGTGAAGTTTGGCTTGCGCTTCTCCAGGAACGCCGTCATTCCTTCTTGCTGATCCTTGCTGCCCATCGTTTGTATGACCGCACGGCGTTCCTCCGCCAGTCCTTCTTCCAGTGACTTCTCGCCGGCCGTGACCACGCAACGCAGTACTCCGGCCACGGCGAGCGCGGGCATCGCGGCCAGCTCTTGTGCCAGCTCGTGCGCACGGGTCTTTAGCTCGTCGTTGGGCCAGACCTCTTGAACCAGTCCGATTCGCAGCGCCTCCGGGCCCGAGACCGTCTTGGCGCGCAGGATCATGTCGAGTGCGTGGGCGCGTCCGACGCAGCGGACCAGTCTTGCGCTTCCGCCCCACGCCGGCACCGTGCCGAGATCCAGTTCAGGGAGGCCTATCTTTGCACCCTCGGCCGCGGCTAGCCGAAAATGGCAGGCCAGCGGGAGTTCGAGACCGCCGCCCAAGCAGTGGCCGTACAGGGTCGCGATCGCCGGCTTCTCCAAACGCTCGATTGCGGCGAGCACACGCAGTCGCTGGTCGAATACCGCTTCGGCACTACCGTGGCGCTCGATGCCGAGCGGCAGTTGCTTCAGGTTCATGCCGACAGAGAAGTTCGCGTCTCCGGCGCCGGTGAACACCACCGCTCGGACCGACCGGTCACTGGCCAGCTCACCGACCAGAACCTCGAGATCGTCCATGAAATCGATTCCCATGCGGTTCCAAGGGGCATCGTTGATAGTGATGGTGGTTACTCCGCCATCTCGCTCCACGAGCATCGAGGGCTTAGAGCTGTCTTCCGAGTGTGCCATAGAGTTGTGACTCCTTGCTTCGTCTGTCCGCCGATGCTTGCCCGGTGACGAGAGTCGCGGCCAGGTTCATGCGGGTACGATCATCCCCACCGTGGCGCGGGTTTGTCAAAGGTGCCGTTACGATCGAGCGTCGTCGAGCCACGCGCGATTGCCGTAGCGGTCGAGCGAGACCACCTCTTCAATGGGCCGACGTGTGGTGGGGCCGTAACGGCCGATTGGCCAGCCGAGTGGGATGACCGCGCAAGGCGTTAGCCCGCGCGGTAGACCGAGGGCGCGACGCGCCAGCCAGCTGCTCCACAAGGGCAAGGTCGTCAAGTTGGCGCCGAGTCCTGCGGCGCGGGCCGCCAGCAAGAGGTTTTGCACGGCGGGGAAGATCGAACCGTAGGCGCTGCTGCCCAGGACAGGCGGGTAGGTGAGGAGAAGTCCACGGTAGCAGGCAACCACATAGACGGGGATCTCTTCGAAGTGGTCCAGACCCCACTGGGCGGCCTTGTACATACGCGCATGCGCCGCATTCTTGTTGCCTTTGCGGCGCGCCACGGGTGCGTAGAGGCGCCACATGAAGCGGCTGAGTCTGGCCAGCGCCGCCTTCACCGCGACGTCTTTGACGATGATGAACTCCCAAGCCTGTCCGTCCTGAGCCGTTGGCGCCTTGGTCGCCAGCTCGATCACTTCGAGCAACAGCTCGTCATCGATGGGGTCGGGTTTGATGCGCCGAATGGCACGCTGGGTCGTCATCGCCTCGGCAAGTGGCATTTGAAACCGCGCGTAAGGGTTCATCCATCTACCTCCTGTTTACCGGTGCCCGAGGGCCCCGGCATGAGCCCCGCCGAAAAGCGAAAAAGGGTCAAGTCGCGACTTGCGACAGCAACCCTCGTTCGATTACTCGTTTCCGCTCTACGTGGCCGCCGGGAGGCCTCGACCGATCCGCACGTTGTGGGGAAGAAGTCGAAAGCCGCGACTTGACCCCTTCAGAAAGAGGTTCTCGGCGGCTGGAACTCGCCGATTCCCTCGGTCTGGTAGTAGCCGGTCATCTCGTAGTGCTGCGAGGCCTTGATGGCGTGGTTTTCGCAGATCGCGTAGCAGTTGTTGCAGCTTATGCAGCCACGAGGGTCGGCTATCACGCGCGCCTTCTTGTTGCCCTTCTCACCGAAAAGCTCGAGGGTGCCGGCCGGACACGCCACGGTGCACAGCATGCAGCCGTCGCAGGCATCGAGATCGATCTGTACCGAGTAGAACTTGCACTGGGAGCGGTCGCCCCAGTCGGGGAAGGTCGCGAACAAGAGTCTCTTCAACATGGACATGATACGGGTCCTTTCCGGTCTGTGTATTCTTAGCTGAGAATCTTCTTATCGCCGCGTTCGAACCAGGCGATCTCGTGAGTAGGCCGCTCTATCAGATTTTCCCACGGCTTGCCGACGGTGTAGCCGATGCTGATGCCTTCGGCCAACTCGAAGCGGTCCGTGATGCCCAGACGCTCTCGCCACTTCTTGCTCCTGTTGAGGAGCTTGGAGAAGCCGATCCAGCACGTACCCAGGCGGTTGCTCTCGGCCGCCATTATGATGTTGGTACCGACGATGCCGATGTCTACCGCCGGCACGCCGATACCGTGCGTGTCCATGAGGATGAGAATCACCGTCGGTGCATTGTGAAACACCATGAAGCGTCCTTCGCCGATCGCCGTCGTTGCCGATGCCGGCACCGGATGCAGCGCGCTCGGGTCTATCGAGTTGAACAGCCGCGCCATTGCTCGTGACACGTAATACTTGAACGTGCCCTTCTCGTGGCGCGTGTAGTCCACTGCGCCCGAGATCTTCCTGCATGCCTCGACGCAGTACGCTTCCATCTCGACGAGCATCTTCGGGTCGCGAACGACCACGAACTTGTACGGCTGGCAGTTGCCCTGGGAGGGCGCGAAACGCCCTACCTCGAGGATCCGGCGAATCAGGTGGGCCGGAACCTGTTTGCGCTTGAACTTGCGAATGCTGCGACGGGTAAGGAAGGCCTGCTCGACGACGTTCCATTCGGCACCTTCACGGGTGTCGGCGACATCAGGTTCAGTCTCGGCTGCTTTCTCGATCTCCTCT
>PIVZ01000457.1 GCA_003354045.1 bacterium | reverse complement strand
ACCCTGTCCCGCACCTCCGACCGCCGGATCGTCAGCGCCTGCGCCCGGTTCTTCGGCCGCGTGCGTGTCTTCTGTCGCGCCGTCGGCCGCGTCGTCTTTCTTGCCCGTGTCTTCGACCGCCAGTGTCGCGACATTGATGACGCCGTCCTCTCCGACGACCACTCCTGCTTGCAGAGATTGGACGACGACCTCGTCTATATGCACCGAGGTCGGATCGACTGTGACAGACATGCCGCCGAGCGAAAGGGAGGTCCACTCGAGGAACTCGTTCGACATGATCTCGTCCTTGGCGACGAAGCTCGTGATCGCAACGCTGCCCTTGTAGCTCACCGCCGCCTGTGCCCCTTCGGATTCACCGTAGTGCAGGTGACCGTCGATGGCGGCCGCGCCGCCGGCAAGGTCGAGCCTTACCGCCGTGTCCGTGTACGGCTCGAAAGCGCTCAAGGGGATCGCGGAGAGGTCGAGTTCGAGCTCGATGGATAGCGGATCCATGACGACCGGTCCTTCGATCGCAATGCTGCCGGTGTCATTCAGCTTGGCCGCAAACGAGAGGTCGAGACTCGTGCCTGGCCGGCTATCGATCCCTCCTACGGTAAAACTGATCGGCTCGAGCTTCAGGCTCACCGGCTCGGCCGGGCCCCGGTCCTCGAAGGTCACCGCGTAGTTGTCGGCGCTGAATTCCTTGACCGCGACGCTCCACGGGGCTGCCTCGGCCTCGTCCGGCGTGCGATTCCCATCGCCGGCGGCTGTGGCGTCATCCGCGCTTTCTTCAACGGCGAAAAGGTCTACGTAGCTGAAGGTGCCCTCTCGATCGAGCCAGCAGTCAAAGCTCGCGCCATGGCTGCTGATCGATTCTACGGTCACTGATCGGCTGGCCACGTCCACATGTGTTCCCGTTACCGACAGAGACGGTAGCGAAATCAAGATACCTTCCCCGCCTTTCTCTTTGATGCGGAGGTTCTCGACCGTCAACTCGCCGGAGCTGAGTTTGAACTGAAGTTCTTCGCCGCTTGCATCCAGAATGTAACCGGCCGCCGCCTGGACGAGCCCGTCTGCTATCTCGAAGCGAAGGCGGTCTTGTCCATATTGCCACGGCGTTCGCAGCCGCAGACCCTCGACCTCGATACGACCTTCGGAGCGCAGTGGATTAACGGCTACCGCGCCTTCCCAGTGGAGGACCGCACCGCGCCCGGTCGTGGCTGTGAACGCGTAGGGACCTTCGCTTTCCTTGCGAGTGCTGAAGTTGTCGAGGCTGATGTTTATGGGCGTCAGATCCACATCGAAAGGTGTCGGCCTGGATTCGTCGAGTACCGAAAGGCGCCCGCCCTCGAGCCGTAGCGCAAAGACGAGGACGGCTGGCAGGGCACCGTTGTCGGGCTCAGCGCTTGGTGTCGCTGCCTCGGGCTCTTGCGGCTCCGTAGGCGAGAAGAGGTCTGAGAAGCTCAGGTCACCACTGGGAAGGACGTGAATCAGGCCATAGGGCTGCAGCAGACGAATCTCTTTGAAGGTGAAAGCCCGGTGGAATATCGACGAGGACTGAAAGTCGATGTGGAACTCGGCGAAACCGGCCAGATCCTCCCCGCTCTGCTCGCGGATATCCATGTTGGCGATTGTCAGTGTCAGCAGAAAAGGATTGACGCGGACCTCGCCGACGCTTGCCTGACGATTCATCTGCCCGGTTATCGTGGTGACCAGGGTGTTCCGTACGATAGATGGCAAGGCCAGGAACCCGAAGAGGCCGTAGAGAACGAGTAGCCCGGCGCAAACCAGCGAGATCTTGGCTCTTCGCGGTAGTGAAGCGAGATAAGAGCGAACTGCCATGAATACTATTCCCTATCCTAGATTATGCATGAATCACTCTCCTGCGACAGGCAATCGTGCACCATCTCGAGCCGGTTGCGCGCCTCGACAGGGAGGAAGTATGATCTGCGGCAAATAGAGGGCTGGCCGGTGGAAATCCGGTATCGCGGCGGAACCGGGACTGACAGGCAGAGCATATGGAGACGCAGATGACGGAAGTGGGACAAGAGGCGATCGACAGCATGGTGGCGCTCCTTTCCACCTGGGGACTCAACGTACTGGGCGCCCTGGTCGTGTTCATAATCGGTCGCTGGGTGGCGGTCCGGACACGCGGAGTCACGCAACGGGCGCTGTCGAGGGCGGGAATCGACGAGGCTCTCGTTCCTTTCCTGTCGAGCATGGCCTACTACCTGATACTGATCATCGTGATCATTGCGGTCCTGAATCTGTTCGGGATCGAGACCACTTCGTTGATTGCGGTCGTAGGTGCGGCAGGCCTGGCCATCGGCCTGGCCATGCAGGGCGCACTGTCGAATGTTGCCGCCGGCGTGATGCTGCTGGTCTTCAGGCCCTTCCGCCCGGGCGACTTCGTTGACGTTGCCGGCAGGGCTGGCACCGTGACCGAGATCGGTCTCTTCACGACGACCCTGAATACGCCCGACAACGTCAAGATTACCGCGCCCAACTCCACCATCTACGGCGAGACGATCAAAAACTTTTCCGCCAACGACACTCGTCGCAACGATCTGGTCATGGGCATCGCCTACGGTGACGATATCGGTCTGGCCATAGAAACCATCGACAAGGTGGTTCGGGCCGACGATCGCGTGCTTGCCGATCCCGCCACAGTGATCGCGGTCAGCGAGCTCGCCGACTCGTCGGTCAACCTGGTGGTGCGCCCATGGTGTCGCAAAGACGACTATTGGCCGTTACGCTTCGATCTCACGCGCCGGCTCAAGGAAGAGCTCGAAGCCGCCGGTATTTCGATTCCTTTTCCACAGAGAGACGTGCACGTCTTCAACGAGGCCGCGGCGGACTGATCGGACTTTCTCGACCGGACTTGGCGCGGTTATCCTTAGCCCGGGTTAGGTGGGCCTGTCTGTGTCGCAGTGTCGCTGCCGGCCCCGCCATGGGCCCTCCATGACAGGCCCTCCGTGACAGGCTCTCCACCACTGGTCTCCCTCCCCAGGCCCCCCCACCGGGGCCATTGACAAAGTCCGGGCTTAGGGGTTACCTCTCGTGTTCCTGTGCTGAGGGGGAACTCAGGCGGTGACAGGGAGTAGAGGCTTGCCGGACACTGGACGGTCTCCCGAACAAGTAGACGCGAGGCTGAGAGAGGAGACGAGGGATCTCCTGCGCAGGCGTTTGCGACTGATGACTTGTCTGGCAGCGTTCGGCACGACGGGCTTCGCTGTTCTCTCTTACCTGGTCGAAGGCCCGCTACCGGTCGCGGCCAGCGTACCACTCGCGGTCGAGGTCGCGTTGGCCTTCGCGCTGTTCTTCGTTCTTGGCCGTTCGGTCGCGACCGAGTATCTCCCCGCTCTCGGCGTGTTGATCACCTCGCTGATTTACGGAGGGAGCACCGGCTGGGCAGTCGCGGTGGGCGACATCCACACCGTGTCGATCGTCTTCTGTGCCATCTCCGTGGGCACGGCTGCACTGTGGCCATGGGGCTACAAGCCCCAACTCGTGTCGGTCGCGATTGGCGGCACGGCCGTCGTTGTCAATCTGTACTGGGTACGAGGGCAGTTGTTCGGCATGCCGTCGATAGCCGAGGCCGTAGCATTGGCGCTCGCGGGCGTCGTGTCTGTATACGCGGCAGCGCAGTTCGACCGCCGACGTGAAGAAATTGCCAAGGGTCACCGCGACCTGGCGCGCGCCTACGAGGAACTGCGAGTGGCCAACGCTGCACTCGAGCAGCGTGTGGTGGATCGCACGCTGGAACTCGACGCGATATCGCGCGATCTGCGTACCGTCAGCTATTCGGTGGCCCACGACCTGCGCGCGCCATTGCGAACCCTGGATGGTTTCAGTCAGATCCTCCTGGAGGACTTTGCGAACGATCTGCGTCCCGAGGCGCGCCACTGGCTACAGGGCCTGAAAGCGGCCAGCCAGCGCTTCGATGGCCTCATCGAGGACGTCCTCACCCTGGTGCGGATCAGCCGCGGGGAGTGCAGACCCGAGGCCGTGGACCTCAGTGACCTGGCTCGAGCGGCCGCTCGCGGGCTGCAGGAGTCGCAACCCGAACGTCACGTGGAGTTCGAGATTGCCGAGAGCGCGCCTGTCGTCGGAGATCGCGAGTTGCTGCGGGTGGTCATACAGAATCTCTTTGCTAACGCCTGGAAATACACCGGGCAAAAAGAGTTTGCCCGCATCGAGATGGGCATCATGAATCACCGGCAGGATCCCGCCTACTTCGTAAGAGACGACGGGGTGGGATTCGATCCACAGGATGCCGAGGACCTCTTCGTCGCCTTCACCCGGCTTCA
>PIVZ01001035.1 GCA_003354045.1 bacterium | reverse complement strand
GCTCCGTGTCCCGATACCGTCCCCTCGAACTCGAGGCTGTTCTCCTCCTGCGGGTCGAAGTCGGCCCTGACTTCGAGTGCAACGGGATCGGCCAGGCTTGCCTGCGGCGCTTCGCCGAGTAGCCCGGCGATCTCGGCATCGGCCTGGAGCCACACAGCCTGGGTCTCGTCCGTCTCGAAACCGACCCTCCCGTTCAGTCGTGCTGTGCGACCGTCCGCCGGCTCGAACGCGGCAACGATATCGCCGCTCCAATCCATTACCGGCCCCTCGCCGTCGACCCGCAAATCGACACTGCGCATCCCCAGTAAACCGCTCACGAATCCACCCGCCGCTTCCTCGAGCTCGATCGTCAACCTCGCAGTGACGGGATCGCCGACGGTCGCAACCTCGATGCTCAGCCGGTCGCCGCCGCGATCCTGTCCCTCGATGCCCCGTTCGCCGCCGCGCTCCGTCCCTTCGATGAGAACACTGAGCGATGCCTCACTCCACGCTCCCAGACTACAACTAGCCCGACCCTTGAATATCCCTGCCCTGTCCCCGCCGCCGGCAGTCACGACCAGCTCGTCTACGACAACCTCTCCAACGTCGATCTTCGGAAAACGGTCCCAGTCATAGGACCGGCGCCGGCGCCGCGACCGGGGAATGCGCGACCACTCGACCCGAGATGCGCGGGCGCTCTCGACGACGTAGCGTCCTCCCAGCAGCTCCCACACCGCCCAGTTCAACTGCAACTCTTCCACCCCGAGCCAGGTTCCGCTGCCGTCGTCGAGTTCTATGCCAGTGGCGGTGAACTGGAAGGGCGGATTCCCCTCGATACCCGCAACCCGCAGGGCAAAGCGTCCCGGCACCTGCGCGAAGTGGCCGATGAGGCCGGGCAGACGACGTTGCACGCCGTCCGTCTGCAGGGCCGCGAGAAGAACTCCGAGCAAGATAGCGACCGCGAGAACCGGGAAGGCGACCATTTTGACCAGCGTCTTCATCAGAACGCCTGCCCCAGGCTCAGGTAGAGCTCGAAGCTGTCGTCTACGCCACTGCGCCGGTCGAGCGGGACG
>PIVZ01000456.1 GCA_003354045.1 bacterium | reverse complement strand
TGCCATCGACTTCACCTTGAACGATTCCGTCACCCTGGGGGCGCTCCAATTCTCAATCGAAGTGGAAGACTGCCTAAGCGGATCCTTCGTGGCGTTGGATGGACGAGGCCGTCCGTGGTGCGAAATCGACTTCGATCCGTCCGTCATGTCCGCAGGGCACATAAGCCCCTGTAGGCTTACGCTCGGGATGATCTCGATTTCTGGGGTCTCTGGCGGGTTCTCTGGCCCGACGAAGATCGCCACTTGTTTCTTTGAGGGTGCCATGAGTCCGCCGTCGCCAGGGGATTTCCTGATTACTATCGAGGATGCCTCCGAGCCGGACACCGACCCGATAGTACCCTTCCCCACGGTTTCGATCTCCGACGTTCGGCAGATCACCCCCTAAGTGAAGACGCCGGCCAGTGGACTACGGCTTCCCCCAGGAACACGGCGGCAAGATGTGATCTAGGTCACCTACCTCGCTCAGTTTGGCCGTTGCACGCCTGTCAGCGCGGACATATCGTTACGTCATGAACAGTCCGACCCGGAACCTCCTCCTGGGCTGTCCGAAGCCCGTTCGTCTCCCTCGAGTAGCTCTGATCTGGGCTGTCCTCATGGCCTCGCTCGCGGCGTGCGATGGCCCCATCTCTGCCCCAGCGGGAGGCGGATCTGAGTCGCCTCTGACCTGTGAGATCGACTTCCGCCTCGAAGAAGAGGGGCGGTTCAAAGACGTCTACCTTCACGTGTTCCACGATTCTTCTCTGGGAACCTTTGGCGAGGTTCCGGAGTGTGAGTCACCTCGACTTCCGCCTCATTCAGACCTCCTTGCCCGCACGTGCTATCCGCTGGAGAACTGTGATGAGGCCACGTCGCAGCTGCTTCTTAATCTTGCACACTCATCACTCGGGTTGGACAGGGGCTTCAGCGGCCCAAGGGTTATCGCTCGTTGCGCCTTCCATGCCGAGCGTGTTCCGTCGGCCGAGGACTTTGAGCTTGATGGCGCCCGGACGATAGACCTGGACATGAACTGGAATGACGCCTCTGTGCAGGTGTCGTCGGTCACCTGTGTCGGCGCTGGCTCGAGTACTTCGACCAGTTTGACCACGAGCACATCGCTCCCCCAATGTGAAAACGCCCAGTGCTCGACGGGAAAAGTGTGCGTGCAGAATGTCTGTGTAGACCCTGATCTCTATGCCATAGACTTCAGCTTGAACGAACCCGTCTTCCTGGGGGCGCTCCAATTCTTGGTCGAACCGGACGACGGCCTATATGGATCCTTTGTCTGGTTGGACGGACGAGACGCCCCGTGGTGCGAAATCGACTTCGATCCTTCCGTCTTCGCCGCTGGAGCCGTGAGAGACGATGGACTTCGCCTCGGCTTCATTTCGCCCGTTGGGTTCACTTGCCCGACAAAGCTGGCAACTTGCTTCTTCGAGGGTGCCACAAGTCCACTGTCGCCAGAGGATTTCCTGATTACTGTCGAGGATGCCTCCGCTCCTGACACCAACGCGATAGAACCCTTCCCAACGGTTTCGATCTCCGACGTTCGGCAGATCATCCCTTGACTGGACTTAGTGCGGAGAGATTTCGATGCCAGCGAAGTACTTGGCAGTTCTTATCCTTGTTCTCGCCTTGCCGCTTTCGTTGAATCCCACGCATGGAATCGCAGCCCAGCATGCCCCCTGCGGTGACCACGACGGCAACGGCCGTGTCGTAGCGAGCGACGCGCTTCGAGTCCTCAAGAAAGGCGTCGGGATCGATGTAGCGATGGCGTGCGTGTGCCCGCCGACGACGACAACTTCCACGAGCTCGACGACGTCTTCGACGTTACTCTTCATCGCGGACGAATGCTTCGAGGACAGCGACTGCTACCCCGAAGCGCCCTACTGCGCCGGCTACGACTGTGCAGAGTGTGACGAGGACGAGCATTGCGGCGAGGGCTTCACGTGCGCCACCCGCCCGCGAGGTAGAGATCAAAGGTGCCTCCCACTCCCGGGACCTTGCGCCGACCACGATCGAGACCGCCTGGTTTCGGCCACCGACGCATTGATAATCCTCAAGAAGGCCGTCGGTCAAGACATCCACCTGAGATGCACGTGCTCGTCAACCACGACGACGACAACAACAACGACGACAAGTTCGACCACGACTCTCTGACGCCCCACTACTCGATCAACGCGCTTCGCACGCCGACCTGCGCCTCGGCACTAACCGCCATTAGCACCGTGAGCGCTGATAGGAAGAGCGGCGCTAAGCCCGGGAAGGCAGAGACCCGAGAGGCCAAGACAAGTGTAAAACTCCTCATCGCCGACCCTCGACGATCTCCTTTCGTAGTAGGCGTTTATCCCCTTGCGCGGGGATTGACGAGAGGCCGGCGTACGCTCGGTACTTTGAGTGCAATCAATAAAAAGTGCTTAAATTTACTGCCGTTTCAGGTGCAAGAAGTTCTTGACAGACAGCCCCATCGGGCGTTCAATCACATTGAGGGAGCGGCCTCATCACAACGTTCGCCGTCGAGAGATTTGCCGGCGGACGGTGCTCGTGGGGAACGGGCAAGCTGATGCCGGCACGCGTGTGGGAGGCGTGCCGCACCCTGTCCTGCTCTCCAAAGGAAATTCGGGTTCGTTGTGCCCACGACCGGAAGGGAAGTGGACACAGGATGCGACGCCTTCGGTTCCCTCACTGAGGGTTTCGCTTCCAAAGGCTGTGGCTCCCCTGGGTGCGATCCCTCCTCCTCGCCCAGGAGAGCCCAGCCTTCCCCGGAAGTCTCAATAACGCAGACTTCAATAACTCAGACTTACAGCTCAGTTCGTGGTCTCAGTGCGTTTGCGTAGCGGCCGAGGTGGCCGATGACGTTTACGCGTCGGGCGGGTCAATGTGGGGTATGTCACATGTAGCACGACTTGGACCCAGAATGCACGACCTGTGTTAATAGCTCTATTAATAAGGATGGGGGGCCTGGTTTGGGGTGGCGGCGGTGCAATTTGCCCGCTCTCGTAAGCCCGCGCTCGATCTGCTCTTTGTCATGCGTTGACGCCACGCATTGACGAAGAGGTTCATTGCGAAGCGGCGAGTGCGCTTCAGCACGTTGAATCGCACTTGGTTCGCGGTCGTGTTTTGCCTGCACCTTCGGCGAAAGTGCCTGGTCGATGATTACGCAGCGCTGCTAGCGTACATCTATAAGAGGGCAAGCCGACGCCCTCTCCGGCCTTGTGTCCACCCTCCCCTGCCGGATCGCGTTGCTGGTCGTCTACCCACCGGCGACGAGGAGAGGGGCGCTCAGGGTGGCGCAAGGCTGGGCCGGCCCAAGCGGGCGCTCAGGAAACAGGGAGCTCCCCTTTCTGTTTCCTGCAGCGCCCGCGCGGCAAGCCGATCCAAGCAACACTTACCGCCGCTAACGCTCAGTAGTGTAAGCGCGGCTACTCACCAAGCTCCAGCTTGAACCCTTTCATTACGATGGGCGTTGCAGGCGCACGCTCGAGATACGGCAATACACCGGCGCGGCCTAGAAGGTCATCCACAGTTTCCCTGGATTCATCCGACAAGGCGGCATAGCGCTCGGCGCTGCGCCGGTGACGCCAAACCGAGTAGGCACTTACGATACGGTCTTCGCGCAGGTCGAGGATCGGCTGCCCGGTCATGCCGAACATACGCGGCACCTCATCGCCGGGATTTAACGCCGTGGCTACCTCGTCGGCGAACGCGCTCACGGCAAGCTGCATGGGAACGAACACTCGGCCTATTTCCGCCAGCAGCGGGGCGAGGCTCTCACGCACCTCGGGAGCGGTGGCCGCGGGCGCGGGCGGTGCGGCATCGTTTACCTCGTGAAGCCACGCCATCACCCGTGGGGTACGCTCGCGCATGATGCGTGCGGGTACGACGTCGCGGCCGAGGTGCGCGTAAAAGGGCCCCACCATGGCGAAATCGGCAATCGTGAGCACGTCGCCGAGTAGGAAGCGGCTCGCGGCCAGGTGGGCATCGAGAAGGTCGAGAAGGGTCTCGTACCAGCAGCCGACCGCCGATTTGGTCTTCTCCGTCACGCCGAGCATCGGCAGTATGCCGGCCATGCGCTTGGCGAACTCGACGGCGGTGGGTCCCATCTTGTGCGTCCATTCATCGACGATCCATTGTCGTTGCTCGGGGAAGTTCCAGCGGTAGTGCATCGCCGGCAAGATGAGCGCATCGTCGGCGAAGTCCTGGATGACCTCGGCGACCAGGCGCACGGCGGGGTCTTGGGGGAAGATCGGTGGGTCCGGGTAAAGCTCCTCGATGCGCTCGAACATACGTGGCGAATCCTGCATGACCTCATCGGTGTCGGTGACGATGA
>PIVZ01001034.1 GCA_003354045.1 bacterium | reverse complement strand
TGACCTGGACCGCCCCTCTGCCGCCGCCGATGACCAGGACCTTCTCGGCCCGGTTGGTGCGATAGACGTCGTCGATCAGGTCATTTACCGGTCCCGTTGCGCCGCCCGCCTTCAGGAACTGTTCCACGTCCGCCTCGCGAACGATGCCCACGGCGGGGATGTCCGCGATATCGAGCCCATGCTTGGCGGCGAGCATTTCAGCCTTCTTGGTCCAGCCCCGTTCTTCCTTGCAGGGATTCGCCTCGGTTGCCCGGGCTTGTTCCTCGCCGGCCAGCAGACTCTCCAGGGACTCGTCGGGACTCTCCGTCAGGACAAAGAGAATCCCCTCGACCGGCACACTGTCGCCGGGCATGGCGACAGGCCGAAAGCACCCCTTGCCCTCGGCAACCAGATCGACGAGGGCCTTGCTGGACTCGAGACTGCCGACCGTCTCGCCGGCATGCACCGGATCACCGTCACTCTTCAACCACTCGACCAGCAGGATGTGCTCATCATTCACGCTCAGTTGTGGCGCGCGCACGACAATCATTGGCTCACCGCCTCCAGAATGGCTTCCGTGATCTTCGCTGCGGAAGGCAGCATACTCTGCTCCATGCTCCGCGCACTCGGTAGGACACTGTCAGCCGCCTGGACGGATCGTAGCACCAGCGTCCGAGAACCACACAACCTCTCGGCCACCGTTCTGGCGACCTCGGCGGTCCAGCCGAAACCGGCGGTTGATTCTTCGACCAGCACCAGGCGTCCTGTTCGGTGGCAGGAATCGCAGATCTCCGGGAGGTCCACGGCGTTCAGTTCGGTCGGCAGGATTGCCTCGGTCCACACCTCCTCGTTCGCCAGTTCCTCGAGCACCTGCTCCAGATGCCTGGACAGTCCGCCATAGGAGACCACCGTCACGTCCGGGCTGGTGGCCGGGTCGATGAAGTTCCGGAGGAGAACGGTCGGGTAGAGCTTGCCGGACTGCGTCGATAGCTCGATGTGAAGTCGCTCGCCGCCGGTGGAGTTCACCGCCAGCGGATAGAGCAACTTGTTCTCGATGAACAGTACCGGCATGGGATCCTG
>PIVZ01000455.1 GCA_003354045.1 bacterium | reverse complement strand
TCGTGCGCGACATCGAAGCGGCCATGCGCCACTGGACGGAGAAGCTGGGTATCGGTCCCTTCTTTTACTTCGACGGGGTTCCGATCACGAATTTCCGTTACCGGGGCGAGCCTTCGGACCCCGACCTGTGCGTCGCGCTGGCCAACAGCGGCACGCTGCAGATCGAGCTGATCCAGCAGCGCAACGATGCGCCGTCGATGTACCTCGATTTCCTGCGAGCCGGACACGAAGGCCTGCAGCACATGTCACATTGGACCGAAACCATGGATGAAGATCTCGCGCGAATCGAGGCTTTGGGATTCGTCGTCGGGCAATCCGGAGAGATCGGCGAGCATGGCCGCTTCGTCTACTACGACACCGAGACCCACCCGGGCACGGTAATGGAGTTGAGCGAGACCGGCGGCGACAAAGGTGCGCTCTTCAAGCTGATAGCAGACGAAGCCGCACGCTGGGACGGCTCAGACCCGATCCGCCGCATCACCGCACCGGACCTCTGAACGTCAAGGCGAGGGGAAAGGACCACCGCGCCGCGACTCGGCGTCGCCGTTGGCTCCGAGCTCCTGGATCAACGTGATGGCGAACGGAGCTCTCGCGTCACGCTGAGCGCTTGATTCTCGGGCCCTCCGGGATATTGACGTCCCTCAGGATTTGCCTCTCCGCGATGCTGCCATTCCGAGTGAGAAGGACGACATGACCAAGACCCGAGTTTTACTGACGGGCGCTTCGGGCTCGATGGGGCACCAGGCTTTTCTCGAGCTTCGCAGGCGCGCCCCGAAGTATGACGTGAAGCTGCTGGTTCGCCCCTCGAGGGTGAACAAGAAGATGTTCGCACCCTACGGCGGCGAGAGCTGGCTCGATGTCGTTTGGGGCGATCTCAGAAACGCCACGGACGTGGATCGTGCCGTAGACGGCGTGGACGTGGTCTTGCACCCGGCCTCGATGATCTCGCCCGCGGCCGATCGCGACCGGCAGACGGCATACGCGACCAACGTCGGTGGCATGCGCAATCTCCTCGACGCGGTGCACAAGCAGCCGGGCGGAGCCGAGCGGATTCGCTTCGTGGCGATCGGCTCGATTGCCCAGTACGGTGATCGTCTTCCGCCGATCGAGATGATCAACGTGGGCGATCCGCTAAAGCCCAGCCTGTTCGACTACTACGCGCTCACCAAGTGTGAGGCGGAAAAGATGATGATCGAATCAGGGCTCAAGTACTGGGCCAGCATGCGCCAGACCTTCATCGTATTTCCCAACCTGCTCTCGTTGCTCGACCCCATTCTCTTTCACCAGCCGATCAATCAGCACATAGAGTTCATTACCAGCCGCGACGCGGGTTACGGGCTCGTGCAGTGTTTGGAGACCGGCGAGGACTTCTGGGGCCGAGTCTACAACATGGCCGGCGGCCCTGAGTGTCGCACCACCTACATCGATTTTCTCGATCGCATGCTCCACATTTTCGGTTTGGGCGATACGCGGCAGGTCTTCGAACGCAACTGGTTCGCACTCAAGAACTTCCACTGCGGCTACTACGAGGATAGCTGGGTGCTCAATGAGCACCTCGGCCATTTCCGCGACAGCATGGACGACTACCTGAAGATGGTAGACAAGGAGGCCGCGGCGTGGATGAAGTGGGGGGGTAAGCTGGCGCCCAAGCCACTGCTGAAGGTGCTGGCCCGCCGTCTTGCCGAACCGCTACAGTGGATAAGACAGAACGACGAGCCGCGCATCAAGGCGTTCTTCGGCTCGCGCGCGGCGTGGGAGCAGATTCCCGGTTGGGACGAGTGACGGGGTATCCGGGCATGGCAAACGACGAACTGACGTTAGAGACGATAAAAACGTTCGCTGCGTCCCGTGGCGGCGAGTGCCTTTCGGGCGAAGTGCTCGGCCGAGGCACCAAGCACCGCTGGCGTTGCGCCGAGGGGCATGAGTTCGAAGCCTCCCCTCGCCTACTGATCGACGCCGGCTACTGGTGCCCCGAATGTTTCCCCAGTTTCGCCAATCCGTCGCCATGGGACTGGGACGCACGGGCGCAGCGAGACCCGCTGCTCAACCGCTTTCAGACCAAGAGCTAGAGATTCTACGCCGTAGCCGTCTCACAGAAACCATCTAGGAGCGCAGACATGAGTTCTGAGCAATACGACGTCGTAATCATCGGAGCCGGGATTGCCGGCATGTCTGCCGCGGCGATCCTGGCAAAAGACTTGGGCCAACGCGTCGTGGTGCTCGAACAGGCACCATTCATCGGGGGCCGAACCTTCACGGTGGTCGGCAAAGGCAACAAGGTCGTGATCGACGGCATCGAGATGGACGCCGGTGAGTTCCAGAAGGCGCTCGGCCATTCGCGGGTCTTGCTCGGCAAGTGCACGCCCGACCTCGAGACCATCTTCGAGAAGGGGCTGCTCGACGGCATGACCTTCGAAGGCGGCGGGCACGGCTTGTTCTGGGGCAACAAGAGCCGCATCCATTGCGTCATCGAGCATCTGGGCGAGCACATCCACATGCCGCTCAACAAGGGTTTCGCCTTCGTCGAGTGGAACGGCGAGGGGAAACCCGGCACCGCCTATCAGGTCGAGAAGGGGCAGCCCTACCCATGGATGAGCGCGGAGGGCTACCGGGCGACCATGGAGCAGCTTTACGCCATGGCCACCATCACGCGCGAAGAGCTGGCCGGCTTGATGAATGTCTCGCTCAAGGATTGGCTCGAGGAACGCGACCTGCATCCCGAGGCCTACGACTACATCAAGGTGCTTGCGGCCTCGCAGACGGTGCAGGCCGAGCCGGCCATGACACCTGCTGCGGATTTCCTGGGATACATGGCGATTGCCCGAGAGATAGGCATGAATCTGATTACCGGCTCGGTCGCCACCGTAAACGAGCCCGGGCCGATCGCCTTCCCACTCAAGATGGAAGAGGTGCTCGCGGCCCACGGCGGTGAAGTACGCCGCAGCACGCCGGTTCGCGAGGTCTTGATAGAAGACGGCAGGGTCACCGGCGTTCGCTACGAAGACGACGGAGAAGAAAAGACGCTCGGGGCCGAGCGTGTCATCTGTACGATTCCCTCGCGGCACATGTTCAAGGTTTTTCCCGAGGATGCGTTTCCCGCCGATTGGGTGAAGAAGCTGGAGACCGAGTATTGGGGCGCTGGCATCATGACCGGATGGGGCGTTTTCAAGCGGCCGATCTGGCGGGACGTGGGCATAGAGCCGAGCAGCTTCATCTTCATGCCCGGCATCATCAGGGAGGGTTACATCGGCGCAGTGGACATGGTGATGACCGAAATCACCGCGTGGGACGACGGAGAGGTAAAGCGCGCGCCCGAGGGCAAGCACGATTTCGTCTTCTCGACCGCGCTGACCGACGAGGAGATGCGCACGCCCGAGAAGGTCGCCAAGGTAATCGAAACTTGTGAGGCATGGGGACGCGCCACCTTCCCGACCTGGGACGAGGACCTCGAGTTCATGATATGGACGCCGGCTCCGGAGGGATACGGCATCTGGCGCCCGGTCGGAGAAGAGCGCCCCGACGTTAAGTCTCCCTATGTCGATGGTCTCTACTTCGCCGGCGATCAGTACGGCAAGCGCCTTTGGGGCGGCGGCGTGGATGGCGCCGCGCTCTCCGGCGTCATGTGCGTGGACAGCATAATGGGGACCAATCTCGAAAACGAGATCTTCCCCGTCTATCATCGCGGCATTCCCGATGTGCAAGGCTGATATGAACGCGAACCCGGCTCCGGTTGAGGCCCCACGGCCACGGTGCGTCCGGTTCGGCGGTTTGGGCTCATCCAGAAAGGAGGATTCATGAAGTACTGGATTTCACTGGTCACCACGATGGAGGTCGATCAGTACGTGGAGATCGCCAAGTTCGCCGAGCAGGTCGGCTTCGAGGGCATAACGGTCCCCGATCATTTGGTGATGCCGACGGAAGTGGCGGCGGACTACCCCTACACGCCAGACGGAAAGATGTGGTGGCCGCTGGAGACCCCGTGGCCCGATCCCTGGGTGACACTCGCGGCCATGGGAACGGCGACGTCGCGTCTTCGTCTGGCCTCGAACATCTACCTGGCAGCCGTCCGCGATCCGTTCACCGCGGCGCGCGCGGTCGGGACGGCGGCGATACTCACAAATGATCGCATCGTCTGCGGAGTAGCCGTCGGCTGGATCAAGGAGGAGTACGATCTCGTCGGCATAGACTTCCACACGCGCGGTAAGCGTCTCGACGAGATGATCGAAGTCATGCACAAGCTGTGGACCGGCAAGGAGGTCGCGCACCACGGCGATATCTTCGACTTCGAACATGCCCTGATGACGCCGGCGCCGGCCAAG
>PIVZ01001033.1 GCA_003354045.1 bacterium | reverse complement strand
GCAGTGAACTGATAGGTCTCCTACGGCGCAATCCGCTCAAACGTGCTCTCCGCTGTGACAAGATGACGCTGGCGGCGCTCGAGGCAACCTTACGGATCTATCGTTTCGGGCCGGAATTGCAGTCTGAGCTGCCCACCCTGCGCTACCTGTTACGCTCGCTCGAAGAGTTGAGAGAACTCGGAGAGCGGGCAGCCGAAAAGCTCTCGGCTGCCTTGGGCGATGCCTACAGCGTGAGCCTGGAGCGCAGCGAAGCACGCACCGGAAGCGGCGCTCAGCCGGAAGTGGCCCTGGATTCGATGGCTTTGTGCGTGAGCGCCGAGGGCCGCTCGGCCGAGTCGGTCGCCGCTCAGTTCCGGGGTTCGCAGCCTCCGATAGTAGGCCGCATAGAAAAGGATCGTTTTCTCCTGGATCTGCGAACCATTGACGACCCCGAGGATCTCGTTCCCGCGTGAAAGCTGTCATCGGCACGGCCGGCCACATCGATCACGGAAAGTCGGCGCTGGTGCGCGCTCTGACCGGTATGGAAACCGACAGGCTTCCCGAGGAACGCGCTCGCGGTATCTCGATAGAGCTGGGTTTCGCCTACCTCGACCTGCCCGGCGGCGATAGAGCCGGCATAGTCGATGTCCCCGGTCACGAGCGCTTCATCCGGCAGATGCTGGCCGGGGCTCACGGTTTCGATCTCGTGATCCTGGTGGTGGCTGCCGACGACGGTGTGATGCCCCAGACCGAGGAGCACTTCGAGATAGCTCACTTGTTGAGAGTGCGGCGGGTCATCTTCGTGATCACCAAGGCCGACCTTGTCGACGAGGGGCGGGTGGCGGAGGTTCGTGACGAGATCGAGATCCTGGCGGTGGGCACGCCCTCGGAGAACGCCCCCGTGGTGGCGGTGTCGTCGGTTAGCGGTAAGGGAGTGGAGAGCCTGCGCGAGCTGATCGTCGAGCAGCTGACCGATCTCGACCATCGCGAAGACCAGCGTCCTTTGCGCATGCGGGTCGACCGCGTATTTGTCATGAAAGGGCACGGCATAGTGGTAACAGGCACGGCTCTGGCCGGCAGC
>PIVZ01000454.1 GCA_003354045.1 bacterium | reverse complement strand
AAGATCGTGACCAAAGGCTGCTCACCAAGGAATGCAAATGCGTGCGCGTTGCCAGCAGATCGCTGACGCAAATGGTGTCAACAAGATCGTGACCAAAGGCTGCTCACCAAGGAATGCAAATGCGTGCGCGTTGCCAGCAGATCGCTGACGCAAATGGTGTCTACGGAGATCTCGGTTGGAGAATTATGCAGACAGAACTATGCAAACATAACTGCAACGGCCTGCGCGCGTCGCCCAGATGCTTGATGCAGATGGTATGAGTCAGGCCGTAGAGACCCCTGACGAGGGTAGATAGCGCGGTGGAATCAGCGGCAAAGCCGGTGGGTCAGATTTCTCGCCCTATGCGGGCACCGTCCAGGATCGCTCCCTCGATGTACCCGACGCCGCTGCAGTCGCCTATCGTGTGTACTTCGGGGGCAAGGCCGGCCAGGCTCTCGGCAAGGGCGGTGTTCTCTGTGGCGCCCGCGGCCAGGATCACGGAATCTACCTCCACGGTCGCGCGTTCACCGTCGGCGCCGGTGTAGACCACGCCTTGGTCATTGATTTCCACGAGGCTCACATCGGTCAGCAGCGTCACGCCATGTTCACGCAGCCCGTGCAGAACACGCCAGCGCCTGGGCAACGCCATCTCTGTGGCCAACGTCGGTTTCTCGGCCAGCACGCTCACCTCGCGGTCGCGCTCGCTCAGGAATTCGGCCAGCTCTATCCCCACCAATCCGCCACCGACTATGGCCACGCGGGTACCGAGTGGCATCCAGTGACGGGTGAGCTCGCGCGTAAGGGAGGTCCGCTCGGAGACGCCTAGCAGACTGCCCATGGTGAGCATGGCCCGTTGCCCGACCGAGAGCTTCTCGGCAGCCGCGCTCTTGTCGCTCCCTGTCATGAGATTGCGCAGGTCGGTCCCGGTGAAAACGTCAGAGCGATCCACGCCGGGTACATCGGGCAGCGCGTAGCGGGGGCCTACCGCGACGACGACCACCTCGGGCGCGAGCTGGTGAACGAACTGCGGGGTTACCTCCTCGCCGAGACGAAGATCGATCCTCAGGTCTCGCACCTGCTTCTCGAGATACTCGACCAGCTTGCCATTCACCTCGCAGACCAGAGAAGAGAAGTAGAGCGTCCCGCCCAGACGTTCGCTCTTCTCGCAAAGTGTGACGTCATGCCCGCGCAGCGTGGCCACACGGGCGGCCTCCATGCCCGCCGGACCGCCGCCGATGACGAGCACCTTCTTGGCCTTCGCCGCCGGCACGATCTCGAACTCGGCCTCGCGGCCGGTCGCGGGATTTACGGCGCAGCAATTTGCATCGTTGAGGAAAATCCTACCGACGCACGTGTAGCAATAGATGCATGGCCTGACGTCCTCGGCCCGGCCTTCGGCCAGCTTGGTGGGAAGCTCCGGGTCGGCAAGCAGCTTGCGGCCCATCGCGATAAAGTCCGCCCCGCCGGATTCGATTATCTTGTCACCTTCATCCGGCTCTATTCTGCCGACGGCGATGACCGGCACCTGGACACGTTTCCTTATTCCCTCGGCCAGCTCCACATATCCGCAAGGCTCGTGCACCAACGGCGCATCCGTGAAGGCCACACCGCAGGTGGGGTCGGCATAGGCGCTCACGTGGATGGCGTCTACTCCGGCTTCCTCGGCCATCTCGGCGGTCCGCCAGGCGTCCTCCACCGCTATGCCACCTTCGACACGAAACTCCTTGGAGTCGAGCCGGCACCACAGTGGAAAGTCCGGCCCCACTCGCTCACGTGTTGCGCGGATTACCTCGACGAGCAGCCGTGCCCTGTTCTCGAGTGGCCCACCGTATTCGTCGTCCCGATGGTTGCTCGCCGGAGACAGGAAGCACGAGATGATGTAGCCGTGTGCACCGTGGATCTCTACGCCGTCGAAGCCGGCCCGCTTGGCGCGCTCGGCGGCAGCGGCAAACATCTCGATGAGCTCGGCGATGTCTTCATGGGTCATCTCGTGGAAGCGCACGCGGGCGCCCGGCTCAGCCATGTACGCGGTCACGCCGGCTACTTCCTCGGGCGTCAGGTCGTTGAACAGGTCGCCGGCCTTGAGCTCGGGGACCGAAGGCACCCACATCGGACGGCCGGCCGCTATGTCTCGTGTGGCGACCTTGCCGGCATGCTGGATCTGAATGGCGACCTTGGCGCCGTGCGCGTGAACGCGGTCGGCCACCGCCCGGAGCCCGGGCAGGAACTCATCGTCGGAGATGGCCACCTGGTTCGGGTTGCAGGCACCCGCGGGAAAGGCGATGGCGCCCACGCCCATGATGACAAGCCCGGCACCGCCCTTGGCGCGCTCCTCGTAGTAGCGCTGTATCCTCTCTCCGCAGTGACCGCTCGCTTCGGCCAGGTTAGAGCCCATCGGCGCCATGACGATGCGGTTTCGCGTCTCTAGCGAGCCGATACGCCCCGGCGACAATAGATGCTTGAAGGAGTTGGCGTTGCTCATGGCAGGAACTCTCTCTCGAACGACCTACTGCCGCTCTCGTCGGTACTTGGCCATCGTCCCCATCGTCGAGACACATCAACGGTAGTTGCCGACCGCTCCACAATGAGTTGGCACTGGTATAGAAGCAGCAACGCTAGCGCCAGCAAGTAAGGAGTACCAACAATGCCGAATGCGACCAAGCCACTCGAAGGGGAAAAGATTCTCATTACAGGTCCGACCAGTCAGGTGGCCCTACCGCTGGCAGGCGAGCTCGCGGCCAACAACGAGGTCTACGGGTTAGCACGCTTCAGCAAAGACGAAGACCGAGAGAAGATCGAAGCAATCGGCGTCGAGCCGCTCAAAGTCGATCTCGCCAAGGACTCCTTCGAAGACGTCCCCGATGACTTCACCTACGTGCTCAACTTCGCGGTCGTAAAGACCGGAGACTTCGATTACGACCTCGCGGCCAACGCAGAAGGGGCAGGACGATTGATGGCGCACTGTCGCAAGGCCAAAGCATTCTTGCACTGCTCATCGGGAGGCGTTTACGAATACGCCGGCCACAAGCCATTGAAAGAGACCGATCCGCTCGGCGACAACCACCGCTCCATGTTTCCCACCTACAGCATCAGCAAGATCGCGGCCGAGACGGTGGTACGCTTTGCCGCTCGCCAGTGGGAGCTGCCCACCACGATCGCACGCTTCAGCGTTCCTTACGGCGACAACGGTGGCTGGCCGTGGTTCCATTTGATGATGATGCAGGCGGGCGCCCCGATAGACCTGCACCCGGAGTCGCCCAACGTCTACAACCCGATCCACGAAGACGACTACATCGCACACGTCCCGCGCATGCTGGAAATCGCCAGCGTTCCGGCCACCACCGTGAACTGGGGTGGCGAGCCGGTGAGCATAGAGGAATGGTGTGAGTATCTCGGCGAGCTGACCGGCTTCGAGCCCAGCTACAAGTACACCGAGAACACGCTGGGCAGCCTCACGCTCGACCTCACACGCATGCACGAGCTGGTCGGGGAGACCTCGGTGGGGTGGCGCGACGGAATCCGCCGCCTGGTCGAGGCGCTCAACCCGGAGTTGCTCACAACGGGGGGCGAATGAGCCGAACGCTCACCACTTATTGATCGTTGCTCCGCTGAGAAAGCATCGCGGCAACGGCCGCGATGCTGGCGAATCTCGCGGTATTCCGCGCACATACATTCCGGCTGCATCCCCCTGCCTGCGCTGCCCTGCATTTCTTGGCCTGCACGGGTTCGCACGCCGGGTGCGCGCCCTGGGTTCACGCCGTGGATTCGCACGCCGGTCTCGCGCCCCAGGTCCGCGCCGCGGATTGGCGCCCTGGATTCGCGCCCTTGACAGAGTCTGACTCGTCATGGTTGACTGTCCTCCGCGCCCACTGACAGTGCCAACAAACTAGAGCGGGCATGCCCGAGCCCTGGAGGGGAGAAAACAACAATGAAGACTTTCGTCAGCGGAGTAGCCGCAGTTGCCATCATCGTCGGATTGGCGGGTACGAGTGAGGCCCAGTGCGCTTTCGACAGCGCTGGCAAGGCCAAGGGAGGCAAGGTGGCCCTCGTTCGTGCCTACCCGGCTTGTACAGCGCCCAACGGCTTAATAGAAGGCAACATAATTCCGGCGTGCACGTCTGTCGTTCCGGAAAGTGAGTACCACTTCGGTCCGAAAGGCCAGTGCGATATCAAGTCCAAAATCAAGTTAGAGGTACCGTGCTCAGATGGAGAGAAGGCCGAGTGCGCACAGATGACTATCCAGGTAAAGTGCAAGGACATCCGCAAGCCCAGTGTTGAGACGCCGGACGATACCGCCGGTTGGGAGCTGGGCGGCTCGTTGCGTGCGACATTCAACGACCGTGTCTCCGGTGACA
>PIVZ01001032.1 GCA_003354045.1 bacterium | reverse complement strand
TTGGAATGCCAGGCCGAGCGAGAGTTCACGCTCGACGGCTGTGGGCTCTCGGTAATCGTCACTCCCAACGAGTACTCCCGCCTGGAGCTGGTGAGCGAAGCGGGCACGGATCTCGTCACGATCCGCGACGGCCAGGAAGTGCTCGCGACCGGACGCATGAAGAGAACCCAGGCACCGTGGGCCGGTACGCTGCTCAGCAACGGGATGCCGATCGAGAGCGCCCTGCCCTTCATGTCCGACACCATAATCAACCTCGTGTTCCACTACGCCTGTGACAACTGGAACACGGGTCGTGGCTGCCGGTACTGCAACATTTTCGCCAACCCAGTCTCGAAGCAGATCAACAACCTGTCGCTCGAATCGCTCCGAGAGATGGCCGAGTTGCAGGCCGAGGCCATCAAGATCGTTACCGATCACGGCTGGCGGGGAAACCTCGCGGTAACCGCCGGCGCCCTGCCAACCAACCGGCGCGGCGACTACCTGGACAGAGTAGAGGCCGTCCTTTCCCCCGTTCGAGAAGCCCTCGGCGAAAGCCTCTTCTCCGACTTCTTCATAGTGTTCAACCACTATCCGCCCGAAGATTTTTCGGATTTCGACCGGCTCGAGGAGCTCGGCATCAACGGGACCAGTCTCGACCTCGAAGTCATGGACCCGGCCTACTTCGCGGCCATCTGTCCCGGGAAGCATGCATACCGGCCGCTCGAGTACTGGAAGGAGGCGCAGGTTGCCTCGGCCGAGGTCTTCGGTCGCTTCACCAACACCGTCACCGGCGTCGTCATGGGAATGGAGCCCATGCCCCTGTTGATCGAGGGCTTCGAAGAGCGCCTCTCGAGGGGAGTTCTACCGATCCCGTTCGTGTTCTTCTCAGCCCCAGGCTCCGGCTACGAAGGATTCCGACCGCCAACGGCGGATGTCCTCGTCGAGAGCTCCGAGAAGATGGCCGGCATCCTCACACCTTACGCGATCGACATTCTTCAGGCGGCGCAGAACTGCGCTTCACAGGGCGCCTTTCTCGGCAGCGGAGAAGAGAACGCGATTACCTTCCCGATCGCCCTCCTCTTCGA
>PIVZ01000023.1 GCA_003354045.1 bacterium | reverse complement strand
TGCCGCCGAGCTTCATCTGCGGGTAGAAGCGCGCGCCCAGCATTGCCAGGAAACCGCCGCTCAGCACCAGCGCGTTGAAGAACAGCGCGCGCCCGGCAGTCGTCGCCGTTCGCAGTGTGGCGGCATTGTGGTCGTCGCCCTCCTTGCGGCAGGCAAGATACTTGTGGAGGTAGTGGATGGCGAAATCCACGCCGATGCCCAGCGTCATGCCGCCCAGCATTGTCGTCGCTATGTCGGCCGGAAGCCCCAGGTATCCCATACCGCCGTAGGCCATGAGGATGGCGAGCAACACCGGTAGGACGGTCAGGCCGCCGAGCAGCAGGCGCCCGAAGGTGAGCCAGTTGAGGGCTATCAGCAGCGGCAGGCAGAATGCCAACGTGGTGAGCTGCCCACTGACGACGTGATGTTCGAGCCGGGCGATGGTGTAGGCGCCGCCTGCCAGCTTCACGTCCACCGGCGGCACGCCGGCATCGTCGTGGGGGAACAACGAGTCGGCGATGGCGCGCGCCTCCGCGACTGCCCCGCGTGCGGCCGAAGTCCCGGGGTTTCGAATGAAGACCAGCGCGTGGGCGTAGCGGTAGTCGTAGTCCACCAGGTCGTCGAAATCGCCGGGGTCTCCCGAGATGGAGTAGAGCAGCAGGTACTGGGCGACGAGATCGCTGGCCACGGGAACCGTCAGGGCGCTCTCGTCCCCGCCGTGCATGACCTCGTTCATGCGCTTGAGCAACTCGGCCATGGAGAACGTGTCGCCGACGTATTCTACGGCCTCCATTTTCTGCTGGAATCGGTCGATGCGGGCCAGGACCTCGGGATTCTTCATGGTGCCGGGCTCGCGGCCGTCGAAGAGCACGTCGAGGATGGTACCCCCGGCGAAGTGCTCGTTGATGGTGCTGTCGGCGAGCCGCAGATGGTGCGCCGGTGGAAACTGATTTATCTGCGAGCTGTCGGCCCGCAGTAGCGTCAGGCCACAGGAAGCGATGACGGCCGCGAGTACGAAGAGTACGACGGCGGTGCGTGGCGCGGCGTTTGCGACGCGAGCGGAAGTCAACAGCAACAGTTCGAGCTTACCGCCGTTGGTGTCAGACGTAGCGGCCGAGCGCACCGGTGAGGGCCGCAGAGGCAATACCGCGAATAAGGCGGGAACGAAGGCGATGCTCAGCACGAAGGCGGACGCGATTCCTACGGCCATGATGATGCCGAAGTCCTGGATCGGTCCGATGGCCGATGTGGTCATCGACAGGAAGCCGATGGCCGTGGTCAAGGAGGTCATGAACACGGGGCGTGCCATTTCGGTGACGGTGGCGTGCACGACCGCCGCGCGCCCGGCGCCGGGCATCTCCTGCTGAGCGTCGTAGTACTTGGCCAGCAGGTGAATGGAGTTGGCCACGGCGACGGTGATGATGAGGATCGGCAGTATAGAGGTGATCGTGAACACCGGATGATCCCAGATCGCCAAGAAGCCGAACATCCAGATTTCGCTCATGAACACCACGGAGACGGGAATCAGCACGCCGCGCACGGTCCTGAACGAGAGGAAGAGGAAGATCGCGACTATACCCAGCACCACAGGCATCAAGCGGCGACCTTCGTCCGGGATGTAGAAGGCGAACAGGCCCCGTACGATGGTGCGGCCGGCCAGGTGAAAGACCTCGGGCCGGCCGGCCTCGGTGAAGGCGGCGAGGTAGTCGCGGACCAGGAAATAAGTCTCGGCGCTGTGCGCCAGGCCGTACTCGGAGGCGCGCGCGAGGATCACCGCTCCCGTGCCGTCGAAGGCAGCCAGGCTTCCGACGTAGACCGGATTTTCCTCGAGCGCCGCCTCTAGCTCGAGGGCGCCCTCGCGGGTCGTCGGCGGCACTTCCATGAAAGGCTCGACCAGCATGTCGTCGCCAGCACCGAGGATGTTATTGACGGTCGCGATGGAGCGCAGGTCCGCGTTGGTGCCGGTCTCGAACTCGGGACGCGAGGCGATCCAGTCGGTTATCTCGCCAATCAGCGCGAGTGTTTCCGGGTTGTAGATGCCATCGGGATGGTCCTCGCGCATGATCGCGATCATGGAGAAGTGAGGCGTTCCGAAGATCTCCTCCACGAGCTCCATGTTCTCGAGTGCGTCGTCGCCACGGGGAATGAAGGAATTGACGTCGGTATCGACGCGGATCTTGCTCAGCTGCAAGCCGAAGATCACCGTGACGAGCAGTGTGGCGGCGATGACGAGCGCCGGACGGTCGATTACGAATTTGATGAAGCGGTCGAGCACTGGCCCGCGGCCCCTCCCAGCTGCTAGAAACTCCGGCGGACGGTTCCCATCATCATGTCGTTGTCGGCGAATCCGCCGAACAGACCGCCGCTGTTGGTCGCCCGGTCGAAGGCGTGGCCGGAGAAGCGATCGTACTCGAGCGAGAAGCGCCAGTTGTCCCACGGCTCGTAGTCGATCTTGGCCTGCACCCACCAATCGGCGCCGCGCACGTTGACCATGGTGAACAGCCACGGCTTGATCGTGTCGTTGAGGTAGGCCGCCTGCAGCAGAACGCTCAGGAAGTCATCCTCGCGCGCCTGGTTGAGGGCGCCGTGGGGGTCGATCACCTGCTCGTGGACGTACTGGAACGAGGCGTCGGCCTGGTGCCACCATTCGATGTCCGGCTTCATGTCTACGGCAAGTAGGGTGCGCGACACGTCCTGGCGTACGACGAAGCCGTCTGCTGCCGTGTCGAAGGCCGCCGGGTCCATGAAGTCGGTGGACAAGAAGCGGCCCAGTTCGTAGGCCGTATCGAATCTGATCAGATAGTCGCCGACCGGAGCGGCGATGTTGGCGGTGAAGAGCTCGAAGTGGTCATGGGTGGGTTGCAGGAGAGGGCCTTGAACGCGCGGTGCCGGCCGGTCATCCACCGAGTGCAGGTAGCCTACCGACCAGTCAGCCCAGATCGGATGGCCCGAGTAGCGCACCCCGAACTCGGAGTGCGACATGGTAGCGGTCGGCTTGTCCGGTCTTGCCACCGGCACTGGTGAGTCGAAGAAACTCCACGGAGATGCCTGCTCGGGGAAATCGGGGCTCGTGAACTGCGCAAGCCAGATGAGCTGGAGATCGTCGCCGTTGGCGAAGTAGTAGTCGAATGTGGCGCCGTCCACGCCCAGTCGTATGGCGTCGAAAGTCGGGACGATGAAGTTCGTGAAATCGAACGGCGAGACCTGGTCGGAGACTATCGTCCCGTCTGCTTCGCCCCAGGCCAGTTGCAGGCGTCCGACGCGGATATCGAAGTCCTTGAAACGAATTCGCGCGTAAGCCTCGCGGATTCGCGAGTGATACTCTCCGCCCTCCTGGAAGTCGGCGTCGTCGCGCCACACGTCCACCTCCACGCGCAGCTTCACCCGCTTGGACATGTCGCCGCTGGCCTTCATGCTGATCGTCTGGCGGTGGTAGAAGATGTCTTCGTCGCCGCCGAGCTGGCGCGCGATAGACTCTTCGATGTAGCCCTTGAGCTCCGTGCCGTGGGCCGGTGTGGCAGGCGAGATCGAAGACAGCGCGGCGACCAGCCCCACGCAAAACGCCGGCCACAGCCGGTGCGCCGCCCGGCGAGGCTGCAGCGGCCTTTGATATGGAGCCGGCGTGCGCGGCCCCGGCTTCACTGTCTCAGGTTCCGCTGGCTGAAGACGTCTTCATCGACCGGGATGTCCACTTCGAATTCGCTGAACTGGATCACGGTCTTGTGCTTGGTGATGAAGTTCTCCATGGAGATCTTGTGGGCCCGCGGTCTCGGCTTCTCGCCGCCGACCGTGCGGATGTCGTCGGTGCTCATGCGCTTGGAGTGGCGGCTCTTCTTATCCGTGAAGTCCACCTGGCGCGTGAGGAAGTTGGTCTTGTCCACCCACAGTACGGTCTTCAAGTAGCCGCTCTCGTCGGCCTCTTCCTCGTTGTTCGGTACCGACTCCACGATGTAGCAGTCGGCGCCCATGATGGTCTCACTGCCCTTGAGCGTGTAGTCGCGGTTTACGAGGTCGAGGTTCTCCATGTCTTCATACGTGAAGTCCGAGCCCATGAAGTAATCGTCCTTGTTCGACGAGAGAATGCGTTTGATCTTCTTCAAGGCCGGCAAGTAGAGCCAGGTGTCGTCATCCTTGTGATCGTAGTCGTAGCTCAGAAGCGTCGTGTCCCTGACGTCCGCGGGCTCGAGGAAGCGCGAGAAGCGATGCTCCTCCTCGTCGCTGATCTCCCGTGACCATCCCTCTATGGTGCGCACCCGCTGCTGGCCGCGCCGGTTCTCGAGCGTCATGGTCATGATCTGGTGCTCGGTGTCGGAGCTGGTCGCATCGTCCGAGCGGGTGGCGATCTCGAGAGCGGTAAGCTCCTCAGCGCCCGCCGGTACGGGGGTGCCCAAAAGCCCGGCCATGAGCAGGGCCGCCAGGCTCGCGCCCGTGATGGTTATGGTTGCGGTTTTCGGCAGTGTGCAGGTCCGCATCTTGGACTCTTCCTCCTGTGCTCGGCCGGTTGGCCGGCTACGGCCTGCTGCCGGGCGTCGTGGGAAGAGCGGTCTCGGACCTTTGCCGAGCCCGCGCCGTACCTGTTAGCGGCGGTCGCGTGAGCGGAATTCGTATGTGTTGCCAGGGCATTGCAGCCAGTGCGACGCAGTAAGTCAAGCAGCCGGCCGCACAGCCTTGGTCGCACATCCCTACATGTACATACCGCCGCCGTAGTCCATGTCTCTGCGGATCATGACGTTTACGCAGGCCGGCTTGCCGCTGGCATAGGCGCGCTCGAGCGCCGGTCCGATCTGATCTGGTTCGGTCACCAGCTCGCCGTGTCCGCCGAGGGCCTCCACTACCTTGTCGTAGCGGGTGGGGGCCAGCTCGGTGGCAACCAGGCGCTCGCGTCCGTAGACGGCAATCTGCGGTCTCATCATCTGTCCCCAGGCGGCGTCGTTGCCGATGATGCCGACAATGGGAAGACCGAAACGGATGGCGGTGTCGTACTCGAATCCGTTTAGCCCGAAGCTGCCGTCCCCGTAGACGATGAGGACCCGCTTGTCCGGGTGGGCGATCTGAGCGGCGAGCGCGAACGGCATGCCGACGCCCAGAGTGCCGAGCGGCCCCGGGTCCATCCATGCTCCGTTCTTCGGCACCCGCAGGATCTTTGCGGCCTTGGCGACGATGTCACCTCCGTCGCCGATGACGATCATGTCGTCGTCCACGAAATCGGCCACTTCCTTGCACATCCTCATTGGATCGATCGGCACCTCGTCGGAGGTGAGCTGAACGGCGAGCTTCTCTTCTTCCACTGCTTCCTGGGCGCGTAGCTCTTCGACCTGTCCGCTCCAGTCGAGCTCGACGCCGTCGCTCGCCATGGTTTCGAGGATCGAGTCGAAAGTGAGTCCGATGTTGCCGACCAAGCCGACATCGGCGCCGCGGTTCTGGCCGATCAGGGTCGCCTCGAGGTCCATCTGGACGATCTTGGCCTCGTCCGGAATGGAGCGCCCGAAGCGCATGCGGAAGTCGAGCAGCGAGCCGGCCAGCAGCACGCAGTCGGTTCGCTCCAGGTAATCGCGCCGGGTGCGGTTGAAGAAGTAGGGCGAGTCATAGGGGACCACGCCGCGGCCCATGCCGTTGCAGTAGCAGGGCATACGGGTGGCCTCGAGAAAACGGTTCAGCTGCTCGGCCCCGTTGGACCACTTCACCCCGGTGCCGGCCATGACCAGGGGCGCCTTGGCCGCGCGGAGAATCTCTACCGTCTTGGCGATGAGCTCGGGCTCGGGACGCAGGCGTGGTGGCGACATGGGGACAGGAACATTGGCGCTGTCGAGCTCGACCGTGCCCGTGAGCACGTCGATTGGCACCTCTAGATATGCCGGACCGGGGTTGCCGGAGAGTGCGAAGCGGATCGCCTCCTCGACGTACTCGGCAAGGCGGTCGGTCTGATAGCAGGCCTCGGCCCACTTGGTGATCGGCCGCATGACCGCGACGTGGTCCATCTCCTGCAGCGAGCCGCGACGCGTGTTTACCAACGGGCCCTGGCCGCCGAAGACCAGGATGGGCGAGTTGGCCCGCCACGCGTTCGCGATACCGGTGACGCCGTCGGTGGCTCCCGGTCCCGCGGTAAGGATGGCCACTCCGATCTTGCCCGGGTGAAGGCGTGCCCATGCATCCGCCGCGTGCACCGCGGCCTGCTCGTGGCGCACGTCGATGACGCGGATGCCCTCGTTGATGCAGCCGTCGTAGATCGCCATGACGTGACCGCCCGGCAGCGTGAAGACTGCCTCAACGCCTGCCTGCTTGAGCGCCCGTGCGACGAGTTTTCCTCCGTCCATTTCTGCTTCCTCTCGTGGTGTTTTGCTTCCCGCGCAGCTTTCCGCGACGGATCGCCGCGCCAACCTGGGGTCTCGCCCCCAGCCGAGAAGTAGCAGTCTATAGCCGGGCATTGCCGCCAAAGGAAAAGAGGGCTGTCCACGCACCACTGCGGTTGACTCCGGTGGGGCTGGTCTCTAGGGTCGCTACCGAGCCGACGGGAGCTCTCCGGCCCCCGATCGGGAAAGAGGTGCGAAGCCTCTGCTGCCCCGCAACTGTGAGGGGGGACGAACGCTGCACTGTGCCACTGGACGCGGTCCGGGAAGGCGCGGCAACTAGGACGATCCCCGAGCCAGGATACCGATGCGGCTCACCGGGTTGTGCCTCTCGAGGGAGGAGGCGACCGGAGAGGGCCGCTACGTGCGGCCGATCCGCTCACCCTTCCTTGGCCAGATAAGGCTTTCTCGAGGCCGCCCCGGTTATTAACCCGGCGTGGGCCGGCTTCGAGGAGGAAGACAAACCATGAAATTGCTATCTGCGACGGCCGCATTGGCCGTGGCGCTTACCATTGGGGCCGGGACGGTGGCGGCCGAGGTGACGCCGGCTCCGGGCTACATCTATGGCGCTCAGGTACTGAGCGAGTTTACCGAGGGGTGCGTGGCGGTCGCCGGCGGCGGCTTCTTCGCCGGCGTGGGACCGGACCTGCCGTTCCCGGCGCCGGGGCGGACGCGCTCGGTGATTTTCGTGAGCGAAAGTGGGGCCGAGCGTACGGTGGCCGTCGATTTCAACGCCATCGGCGACTGTCTCTACGACCGTGAGGCCGACGTGCTCTACGTCGTCGATAACGGCCTCGAGTTCAGCGGAGCCCTTACCGGCGATACCGTGATCGCCATTCCCGCCGCCTCGACGGCCGAAGGATTGAGCGCCTTCGGCCTCGAGTTGGTGACGGCGGGTAGCATCGGCGGGGGCGCCGGTATCGCGCGAGATGCGGCCGGGGATCTCTACGTCTCCGACGCGGTCGGTGGGGGCCAGGGCAACGTCGTCAAGATCTCCGCCGGCGGGCTGACGTCATTCATTGCCTCGGGATTCGATTTCACCGGCGGCGTTTCCGTCGACGCGGCCGGCGATCTTTTCGTTGCCGAGTCTCTCGGTGGCTCCTTCGCCAGCCAGATAAGCCGCTTCGACGCGGCCGGCGCCTTCCAGGAGACCTTTTCGAGTCCGAACTTTCAGCACGGCTCGGTGGACCTGGCCTTCGACGATGCAGGGACCCTGCTTGTCACCGGTGGTAACGAGACGATCGCCTCCGTCGGCGCCGGCGGTGCGGTTACGCGACTGGTTAGCGGTCTCGACAGCTCGTACGGCTTCGCGGCTTTCGGCGGCTCGCTGGCCGTTGATGCCTTCAGCGGCCGCATAGGCTTTCTCGCGCGCCCCTTCGAGGCCGTAGACGACGATCGCAGCATCCACCAGCTCGTGCCGATCGAGCGACTTGTCACGGGGAAGGGCCGAGATAAGAGCGAATGCCTGCTCGAGTTCTACGGCCTCGAGCTGGTCCCGAAGAAGCCCGGCAAGCCGGCCAAACTGGCGATCTGTGTGGACGGGGCCGCCTGCGACGCCGACGGTGCGGTCAACGACTCGTGCTTGTTTCCCGTGGGATTGTGCCTGAACGTTGACGATCAAAGGCTGCCCGAGTGCGAATCGACCGGGGTGGCGGCGGCCGAGCTACTGAAGTCGCTTCCCGAAGGCGGGGATCTGGCCTCGCTGGTGGCTGACATACAGGCTGCCGCACCGCTGACGGCCTCGACCTGTTTCTTCAGCGATGGGGTTGCCGTGCCCGTCAAGTTCGGGAGACGCGATAGTCGCAAGCCAGGTAAGGGGCTCGTAAGGGTGAAGGTAACCCCCGTGGATTCGCAGGTCCCCAGGGACAAGGACACCGTGAAGCTGGTCTGCATGCCGGCTGCGGTCGAGTGAGATGGCCGCACCACGGCTTGTTTCGGGCTTGCGGCTTGCGGTCGGGTTGAGGCGCCGGCCGTTGGCCGGACTCCTGCTGGCCTGCTCGGTTGCCGCGGTGGCGGTGGCCGGGCTTGGCGTGGCGCGGGAGGCCGTTGCAGCCGATCCCTACATCGACGGCATACGGCGCTTCGAGCCCGGGCTCTCTGCCGGCTTTGGCCAGGAGGCCATTCCCGGCGCCGTGCTCGGAGGACCGGAGGGTGCAGGCGAACTGGCCGGCTCCACGCACGTACTCTCGATCGGTCATGGCGGCACGCTGACGGTGGTCTTTCGCAAAAACGTGGTGGTGGACGGTCCGGGAGACGATCTCGTGATCTTCGAGAACCCGTTTCACGTCGGCGGCGCCGGCGGGCAGATGTACGAGGAACTCGCGATCGTGCAGGTAAGTGCGGACGGCAAGACCTTCGTCGAGTTTCCCTTCGATGCGGCCAGCGGCCAGGGGCTTGCCGGTCGCGTGCCGGTGCTGGCCAACTCGGAGAACGGCCTTGACCCGTTCGCACCCGGCTCGGGCGGGGATCGTTTCGACATCGGGGCACTCGGGCTCGATTTCGTGCGCATGGTGCGCATTATCGATGCCGGGGATGCCATCAACGACCTCGGCAACCAGCTCAGGCCGTGGGGCAACAAGGCGGGCTTCGACCTCGACGCTCTCGGCGCCATTCATTCATCCCCGCCCGGGCGGGTGTCCGGTGTCGTATCGCGGGCCGGGGCGCCGGTTTCCGGAGCCAAGGTGAAGCTCATACCGGCCGCGGGCGGTCGCAATTGGCGTCGCCGCGCGCGCGCGGACGGCAGTTTCAACTTCCGGCGGGTTCTGCCGACCGGTGACTACACGGTGCGAGCGCGTAAGCAGGGCGTGGGCAAGACCAACGAGAGCATATTCGTGGGCCTCGAACAGCTTTCGGTCTTCGTCGAGCCCATCCTCCCGTAGGAAACGGGGGGAAATGGGGACGGGTACGTATTCCCCTTCCCACGACCGGGGCATTGTCGTTTAATGGGCGGCCATGGCGACTACGCCCGATATCGAGCACTACCTGCTTCGCGAACTGCTCGACAAGGAGCTCGAGGCCTTCCACGAGAGTTTGCGCAAGGAGAACCCGGGGCTTTCCGACGGGGAGATCGAGCGCTACATGCGTGCGGCCCGCAAGTTCGCCAGCCAATTGACCGGCGCCAAGCCGCGCACCCGCGGCCGCAAAGCGCGCAAGACACGCGCCTGATTTCAGGCGCGGCCGAAGCCGCCGCTTATTCTGATGGCCTGCCCGGTGATCCAGGAGGCCTTGTCCGAGCACAGGAAGGTTATCATCGGCGCGATGTCTTCGGGCTGGCCGAGCCTGCCGAGCGGATAGAAGCGCTCCGACTTGCGCTCGAGCTCCTCGTCTACATAGTGCGTCATCGGCGTGTGCGTAACTCCGGGGCAGACCGCGTTTACGTTGATCTGGTGGCGACCGAGCTCGATCGCCAGCCCGCGGGTAAGCGAGATCACGCCTCCCTTGGTCGTGCCGTAAACGACCATGCGCTTCTCGTTACCGTAGCCGGCCTCGGAGGCCAGCGAGACGATCTTGCCGTAGCGGCGATCGATCATGTGGTCGGTCACCGCGCGGCAGCAGTTCATCACACCGATCAGGTTGACGGCTATGGTTTGTTCCCAGTCTTCCGGCTCCGCCTCGGCAAAGAACGATAGAGAACCGCCCACGCCGGCAGAGTTGACGAGAATATCGAGCTGACCGAAGCGCTCGAGAGCATGGGCGACCCCGGCCTGACACTCGTCGTAGCAGCTTACATCGAGACGAACGGTTTCCGCCTCGGTGCCCTGCTCGCCGAGCTCCGCCGCGAAGTCGGCCAGGCCCTTCTCGTTCACGTCGGCCAGGACCAAACGCGCCCCCTCTGCCGCCATATGCCTCGCCGTGCACAGGCCGAGCCCGGATGCGGCGCCGGTTATGAATGCAACTCTTCCCGTGAGCGCTAGATCCATCGTCTGTCTTCTCCGCTTACCGTGGCCCTTCTTTCGGAGCGCCACCGCTGGCCGGTTTCATTATCCCAGTTACCCAGAAAGACGAAGGGCGCAGCCACCGTCGGCTACGCCCTTCTCGAATTTCTCTCGTGCCCTTGCCGCTATCGCTCAGGCGGTAGCGGTGTCTCGGGTGGGTCGGGGCAGTTGAAGGCCACGACCAGACCCACGCTGCGCATCAGCACGCGCAACGCATCCGTCGAGTTGAGTATGCCGTTGCCGGTCACGTCACAGACCGCCATGTGGCACGTCGCGTTGCCCACAGCGGCGTGGAGCACGTACTGGGCATCGAGGATGTTGATGAACCGACTGTCGTCCGGATCGCCGCAATCCACGGCGAAGCAGGTCGAGTTGCAGTAGTCGCCGAAGGCGAACTCCTCGTCACCGTCGTCGCAGTCCTCGAGCTCCTCCAGGAATCCGTTGCCGCAGGTCAGGCTGAGGACCGGACAGACCAGCTCGACGTCGAGTCCCACCACGAACTGCAGGTGGAGAAGGGCGTCTGTGGCGTCGATAGTCAGGTCGGAGTTGACGTCGCAGACCTGGAACGCGCACGACTCGACGCCGACGGCGGTTCGCAGGATGAACAGCGAGTCGGTCGAGTTGAGCGGCAGGCCGGAGTCGTTCGGGTCGCCGCACATGAGCGCGGTGCAGTTAATGCGGCAGAATTCGCCTGGGCTCCACGTGATATCGCGATCGTCGCACTCCTCATAGGGATCTATGAAGCCGTTTCCGCACCAGGTGCTGCACGGGAATATGATGTCCAGGAAGCGCCACAGTTCCTTGTGGTGAGTCTCGTACATGCACTCGGTGAGCTCGGAGAGCGGGAACACCGAGTCGTCCGGGAACGGGCATCGGTGCGGAAACCCGAGCACGGAGAAGTCGATCGTCGGACAGGAGTTGGCGATCGCGCGCAGCACCTTGTTGTGCGCCGCTACGACATTGGTGTCCGTCCCCGGCCGGCCGGTGTCCGGATCGAGCGGATCATTCTCGGCTCGGCACTGGGTGGATTCCGGCTCGACGCGCTGTATCTGCTTTATGAGGCACTTGCCGCGATGGTCCGCTTCGTTCCAGAACATAGTGCTCGAGCGCCTGGCCAAACCGTCTTGACAGGTTATCTCGTTGAACTCGAGGGGACCCGGGAACGGCGGGTGTTCAACCTCGATGTGGAAGTTATCGATTGTTCTCGTGTGGCTCAGCAGGCACTGGACCAGGTCGAAAGCGTCGAACGGCTCGCCGGTCAAATCGATGCAGAACGAGGGGAACCCGAGGTTCTCCAGTTGAATCCCGGTGCAGTTCGTCAATACGACCCTGGTGAGGTTGGCCTCGGCCCGGCGCAAATGGTCGTCCGTGACCTCATCGCCGGTTCCTCCCGTGGCAAGCGGTGCCTTGCAGTCCACCTCCTCGCGTATGAACTCGAAGTTGAGCTCTCTCAGTAGGCAGTTCTGACGCGCGACGTTGATATCCCTCAGGAAATCGACCGCTGCGTTCCAGATCTTCTTCTGACAGTTGATCTCGTCATCCGTGAGTAGCGGGACCGCCTCCGGGCAGTCGGCACGTGAGACCGAGGGCCCGGCTAGGACGAAGAGCAGGGAGAGGCCGACCATCGAGGCCCGGAGAAAGTGACGAGTTACCATCATCCTATCCATTCCAAGTTCGTTACCACTTCAACTGGGAGAGTAGCCGCCCCGACGATAGCCAGTAATCGGGAAGTGCGTCAAGGCCGAAGAGCCCTCCCTCCACACCATCCCAGATCCCACTTAGCCGTCGGCACATTGTGGGCCATTTGACATCCAAACTTGTGCGGCATCCCTTGATGCGGCACGACTAAGCATTGCAGATTCGCAGGCAATTTGAAACAGGGGCGGGCGAAATCCCCACTCGGCCCATTATGTGGGTTTCCGAGGCTGCGCGAGGGGCCCGCAGGCGATGACGGAAGATGACAGACCGCGACATCAAGGAAAGGCTCAAGTCTATCAAGTACCCCGGTTTTACGCGGGATATAGTCTCTTTTGGCCTCATCAAGGAAATCCGCCTCGAAGAGGACCGCTGTGAGGTCCGGCTATCCATGGCGACCGACGACTCCGGGATCATAGCCGAGATAGTAGCCGCAGTGGAGAGCCTTTTGGGTGGTATCGAGGAGCTGCCCCCCGTGGATGTGGTGGTCGAGAAGCCGAGGTCCGACCCGGCCGCCCGGGCTCGTGATGCGGCCGCGGCGATGGGCAAGGGGCCCAAGGGCGTTCCGGGGGTGACCCGTACGGTGGCCGTTGCTAGCGGCAAGGGGGGGGTAGGCAAATCCACGGTGGCGGCCAATTTGGCGGTCTCGCTGGCCCGGCTGGGTTTCCGCGTGGGGCTGCTCGACACCGACATCTATGGGCCGAGCGTCCCGACGATGTTCGGGGTCACGGCCACCGACGGGGCCCGCGGGGACGAGGAAGGGCGCCTGGTGCCCTTCGAGCGCCACGGTGTGAAGTTGGTGTCGATGGGATTTTTCGTCGGGCCGGGGGCGCCGCTCATCTGGCGAGGTCCGATGCTCAACAAGGCCCTCGGCCAGTTTCTCTCGGATGTGGTTTGGGGAGAGCTCGATTATCTAGTCCTCGATCTGCCACCCGGAACCGGCGACGTGCAGATGACGCTAACACAGAGTCTGACCATAGACGGCGGGATCATTGTCACCACGCCGCAGGACGTGGCGCTTGCCGACGTCGAGCGTGGCGTGAAGATGTTCGAGCAGGCCGGGACACCGGTTCTGGGCGTCATGGAGAACATGAGCTACCACGTATGCTCGGGTTGCGGCGAGAAAACGCACATCTTCGGCGACGGTGGCGGTATGCGCGTCTCCAACCGCTTCAACGTGCCCTTTCTAGGTGGCGTGCCGCTCGTGCGCGAGGTGCGTGAAGGAGGCGACAGCGGAACTCCGGTGACTGTCGGCGACCCCGACGGCGAAGCAGGCGAAGCCTTCCTTGCCCTGGCGAAACGGGTGAGTACCGAGATCTCGGTGCAGGAGGTGGGCCATGCCTGATGAGGGCGCTACACCGGATCTGGCCGGCGATGGTGGGGATTCCCGCCAGCCGAAGCTGGACAAGGTTGACAAGATCGTAGCCGTGGTGAGCGGCAAGGGAGGCGTGGGGAAGTCCACCGTGGCCACCAATCTGGCCGTGGCGCTCAGTCGCTCGGGGTGCCGCGTAGGCCTGGCCGACGTTGACATCTATGGGCCGAGCCTGGCGGTCATGCTCGGCATCAACGGCCTTCCGCAGGCCGACGAGGACACCCGTCTGATCAAACCGCTAGAGGCCCACGGTCTCGAGGTCATGTCGATGGGCTTTTTCCTCGACGATGAGGCCCCGGTTGTGTGGCGGGGGCCGATGGTCATGAGTGCAACCAAACAGTTCCTGCGCGGGGTGGCCTGGGGGGAGCTGGACTACTTGATCGTCGATCTACCCCCCGGGACCGGCGACATACCGCTGACCCTGGCCCAGGAAGTGCCCGTCGATGGCGCAGTCGTGGTGACCACGCCGCAGGACGTGGCGCTTGCCGACGTCACGCGTAGCGCCGCCATGTTGCGCAGGCTCAACATGCCGATTCTCGGTGTGGTAGACAATATGGCCGGCTACGTGTGTCCGAGCTGCGGCACTCGCGACGATGTCTTCGGTGACTACCGCGGCGCCGATCTGGCCGCCGGACTCGGCACGCCGCTGCTGGTGGAGATTCCGATCGTACAGCGGGTACGAGAAGGCGGAGACGCCGGCACGCCGATAGTGGCTGCCGCGCCCGACGATCCTGCCAGCAAGCCCTACCTGGAGCTGGCCGCGAAAGTCCAAGAGGCCTTCGCCGACGGCCGCGGTGGGGTGCTCGGACCCGAGCCCACCGATGTCTCTTGCGACGAGGCCGCCGGTATCGTCCGTATCGCCTGGAGCGACGGTAGCAACACCCAGTACACGTTTTCGGGGCTGCGCGGATGGTGCCCGTGCGCCGAGTGCCAGGGGCATTCCGGCCAGTTCGGCTTCGTGCGCGTAGACGACCCGAAGCTCGACAGTGTCGAGGGCGTCGGCCGCTACGCGCTGCGTCTGACGTGGGCCGACGGTCACTCCATCGGCATGTACTCTTACTCCTGGCTTCGCGAGATTGCCGACTTCGAAGAGTGCAAGACCGGCAACGGCGGCGCCTGACCGCCATGCTCTAGCGCCTGCTCAGACCTTGGGCTCCACCCACCAGGGGTAGAAGTCGGGCATGTCGCTCCAGGCGCTCATCTGAAAGCGCGGCGCGCGTTTTTCCAGGAAACTCTGCACACCCTCGTAGGAGTCGGGCCGCTGGCCGGCCCAGAAGATGCACTTCGAGTCGATCAGATGGGCATGCTGCGGGTCGGGGAAGGCGAGGCCGCGCCACAGTAGGGCCTTGCTCAGGGCCACCGAGACCGCCGAGGTGTTCTCTGCGATCTCACGGGCCAGCTCCATGGCCTTATCGAGCACCTCGGCGGCCGGCACCACGTAGTTGAACAGCCCGCTGTCGGCTTCCTCGGCGGCGCGGAAGACGCGCCCCGTCATGCACAGTTCGGCCGCCTTGGCGATGCCGACGATTCGCGGCAGAAACCACGACGAGCAAGCTTCCGGGACGATCCCGCGGCGGGCAAACACGAAGCCGACCTTGGCATCTTCGGCCACCACGCGCATGTCCATCGGCAAGGTCATGGTTATCCCCACGCCCACGGCCGGACCGTTGATGGCGGCGATGACCGGCTTGCGGCACTTGAAGATCTCGAGCGTTACGCGGCCGCCGCCGTCTCTGTGCTCCGAGAGCCCCTCGGCCGTGCCGCGGGCGTCCGAGTCGAAGGTCGCCCCGCCGACCGAGAGATCGGCGCCGGCGCAAAAGGCCCTTCCGGCCCCGGTGACCACGACGGCGCGGACTGCGTCGTCACGGCTGGCTGTGGCGAAGATCTCGAGCAATTCGTTCATCATCGTCGTCGTGAAAGCGTTGAGGCTGTCGGGACGGTCGAGCGTGACGAGCGCCACACCGTCGGCGACCGAGTATCGAGTCTGTGTCAGTTCCATGGGTTTCGTTTGGCACGTTCATGGACTTGTTGAAAGTCCAGAGGTCCAGTCGAAAAGTCCGGCGAAGTACCGAGGGCGGCGTCCGAATGCCGGCGCGGCTTTTCGGGCGGGCCACCAGGGCCGACCCGTGGCATGGGGCGGCGAAGCATCTATAGTCGTGGCGATGCAGTTCACGATCAGTACCGGCAGGCACAAGGAGTGCATCGAGATCACCGAGCAGGTCCGCTCCATCGTCCGCGACTCCGGCATAGAGCGCGGGCTTTGCCACGTAATGGTCCTGCATGCCACGGCGGCGGTCATCGTCAACGAGAACGACGATCCCAACATCGGCGTAGACCTTCTCAATGCCCTCGATGGGGCGGTCCCGGAGCACGCAGGTTGGCTGCACGACCGCGTGGACAACAACGCCCAGGCGCACATCAACGCCTCGATCATGGGGCCCTCCGAGACGGTGCCCATCGAAGGCGGCGATCTCGTGCTCGGCACCTGGCAGGGCCTGATGGTCGTCGAGCTCGACGGCCCGCGTGCCAGCCGCCGCGTGGAGGTGACGATCGTCCCGATTGCCTAGCGGGATATGGGATGGGCGGCAGAGCGCCCGGTTTGCGCCGTGTTTCTTTGTTGTCTACGTTGCTCGCCGGTCGCCCGCCCGGCCGTCGGCGTCAAGCAACCCTCGCTCGGAGATGAGTATGGAGAAAATTCAAGCCACCAACCTGCGTCCCGGTATGGTCATCATGTATAACGACGAGCCGCATCGCGTGCTGACTTTTCAGCACCGCACGCCCGGCAAGGGCAATGCGGTCGTGCAGACCAAGCTACGCAATTTGCGCACCGGGCTACAGACCGAGTCGCGCTGGATGTCTACCGCGTCCACCGAGAAGGTGAACGTCACGGGCCGTGAGATGGAGTATCTCTACCACGAGGCCGGCGGCTTCGTCTTCATGGACTCGGAGAGCTACGAACAGATCACGTTGCCCGACGATATGCTCGAGGCCGAGGCGCCGTGGCTCGAGGAGAACACGAAGGTGGTCGTGCAGTACGTGGCCAGCGAGGCCACGGGGATCGACTTGCCCAAGATCGTCGAGATCGAGGTGACGGAGACGCCGCCGGCGATGCGCGGGGCCACTGCCACTGCCTCGCCGAAGCCCGCCACTCTTGCCAATGGGGTAGTAATAAAGGTGCCGCAGTTCGTCGAGAGCGGAGAGATGATCCGCGTGGATCCCGGCGAACAGCGATACATAGAGCGCGCAACGAAGTAGGCGCCGGGATGCCCGGGCGAAACGGGCGCCGGACGCGCAGGCGCGTCGAGGAGAGTGAGCAGTGAAGCTCGAGGACACCAGAGCAGTAGTCACGGGAGGCGCATCCGGTCTCGGTCTTGCGACCGTCGAGGCCATAATTGCCGGCGGCGGACGCGCGGCGATCCTCGACCTGGAGAAGTCGAACGGAGCGGAGGTGGCGGCCGGGCTCGGTGAGAGCGCGGTTTTTGTCTCCACCAACGTGACCAGCGAGGACGATGTGTCCGCCGCGCTCGACAAGGCCGTCGAGGCGTTCGGTGCCGTAAACGTTGCCGTCAACTGCGCCGGCATAGGCTCGGCCATGAAGACGACCGGCAAGAGTGGCGCGATGCCGCTCGACATCTTCAGATTCACGATCGAGGTGAACCTCATCGGTACCTTCAACGTGATACGACTGGCGGCCACTCGCATGCTCGGCAACGACCCCAACGAGGAGGGCGAGCGCGGTGTGATCGTCAATACCGCCTCGGTGGCGGCCTTCGACGGACAGATCGGCCAGGCCGCCTACTCGGCCTCGAAGGGGGGGGTGGTCGGTATGACGCTGCCGATCGCGCGCGACCTGGCCCGTGACGGCATTCGTTGCTGCACTATCGCGCCCGGGACTTTCGATACGCCGATGCTGGCCATGCTGGCCGAAGAGCAGCGCAAAGCGCTGGCCGCCGGCATCCCGTTTCCCAGCCGGCTGGGCGCCCCGCCGGAGTACGGTCGGCTGGCCTGTGACATCATCACCAACCCGTATCTCAACGGCGAAACCATAAGGCTCGACGGCGCCTTGCGCATGCCACCACGTTGAGGCTTGCGGCTTTGGTATCGGCATCGACGGATGCCGGAGGGTGAACGGAGGCAAGAGATAATGAGCTCACTCCTTCTGCTGCTTTCCCTGCTCAGCGCGGTACTTACCGCGAACCTGTACTGGCCGCGCTTCACCGGGCCGCGACTCTCTGCGCTGAGCTTCACGGCGGGGTGGTTGACTGGCGAGCTGGCCTTGATCCACCTCGCAGGTCAGGTCGCGACTACGCTCGTTCTGGTTGTCGCGGGTGCTCTTTCCGGTCTGCCGGGACAGATCGGTCTGGTCGTAATGCTCGGCTCGTGGGCGGGGCTGCTTCTCGATCACCGCCGGGCCCACCTGGCCGGTACCGCCTTGCGAGCGACCTTGCCGGAAGCGCTAGGCGCCGACTACGAGGAGCGCATACTTCCGCGGCTGCGCCGGCGCTTCGTTGGCGAGGTAGATTGGCGGGCTGCGACCAAGCCTTACCGGTTCCGTCTGCCCGACGTCGAACGGATCCGCGACATTCGCTACGGAAGGGCCACCGGTCTTAATCTCAAGCTCGACGTTTACCGTCATTCCTCGCGGCCCGAGAACTGTCCGACGCTGTTGCAGATTCACGGGGGCGGCTGGGTGATCGGAAGCAAGAACGAGCAGGCGCTGCCGCTCATGAATCACCTGGCCTCGCGTGGCTGGGTGTGCGTGAGCGCGGACTACCGCCTCAGCCCGCATGCGACCTTCCCGGACCACCTGGTGGATATCAAGCGGGCCCTCGCCTGGATACGAGAACACGGTCGCGAATACGGCGCCGATCCCGATTTCGTCGTCGTAACCGGCGGCTCGGCCGGCGGCCACCTGGCGGCACTGATGGCGCTTACCGCGAACGATGCGGCCTACCAGCCCGGTTTCGAATCCGTCGATACCTCACTGGCCGCGTGCATTCCGTTCTATGGAGTCTACGACTTCACCGACCGCAACGGCTACTGGCACCACGACGGGCTCGCCAAGGTCCTCGAGAAGAGAGTAATGAAGGGCTCGCGCGTGGAGATACCGGATGCCTACGACAAGGCCTCGCCGCTGTCTCGGGTGACCGAGGACGCGCCGCCGTTCTTGGTGATCCACGGTGACTGCGACACGCTGGTCCCGGTCGAGGGAGCGCGCTCTTTCGTGGCGGCACTGCGGGCGTGCTCCCGGGCGCCCGTGGCCTACAGCGAGATTCCGGGCGCGCAGCACGCTTTCGAGTTGTTCCCTTCGGTTCGCACCGCGCACGCGATCGCCGGCGTCGAGCGTTTTGTCAGCTATTGCTACAGCCGCTACCTGGAAGGGCAGGGTGAGAGCGCGGCCGAAGCCCCGAGCGCCGAGCCGCAGGCCGGCGAAGCGGCAGCCGGCGTCTCGGC
>PIVZ01000453.1 GCA_003354045.1 bacterium | reverse complement strand
GGGCGCCACTTCCGAGCCGGCCGTGAGCCCCGCTACTCGAGATAGCCGAGCGACTTGAGCTGCTCCTCGAGTTCCTTCGGGATCGGCTCGGGCTCTTCCTCGGTTGGCGGCGTCGGTGGCTTGGGTCTTTGCTTTCGTATGGGCAACGCGCGTCGCTGAAGCTGCTGCTTGGGCGACAAAGCCTCTCGCCTCTCACCGGCAGCTTTGCCCTGCGACGTGGCTTTGCCCTGTGCCCCCGCACCTTGCTTCGCAGTCTTACCCTCTGCCCCGGCATCGTCATCCTGCGCGGCGCCGTTCTCGTCGAGTCGCTCTTGCTGCTCTGCCTTGCTCTGATTGAGCTGCTGTTGCGACTGGGCCGCACCCTGACCGGTCGGCGTGCCGTCGGTTTGGCCGGCAGTCTGTTGCTCTCCTGGCGCGGGGGGCGTCGTCACGCTTGCAACGCGACGGCGCCGCCGCTGCTTGGGTGGCTTCTTCGGGGCGGGACGTCGTCGCTCGGGCTTGGGCAGCGCCACCTGTCCGTCGGACCAGGCGCGCAGCGTCTTGCGCATGTTGTAGTAGGAATGGCCTTCGGGCAACACGGTCTGCTCGTCGGGATCGTCAACGAGGTCGTATGCCTCGGCCGTTCCCTCATCCGCATAGGTGATGACCTTGCCGTCGAAACGGGTGATCGCCATCGTTTCCCCGCGACTGCCGAGGTTGCCGGCTGGACTGTTCGCCTCACTGTAGACGATCGGAAAGCCCGAAGACTTACCCTTGATCATCGGAAGCAGCGTGGCGCCGGGCATGTTGTGGTCGATACCGGCAACATCTAGCAAGGTGCGCGCGACCGAGATCGACGCCGGAATAAGGCCGCCCTCACGACGTCCTCTCGGCGTGAGCCCGGGAATGTAGATGATGTAAGGCACGTGCACCGATTCGCGATAGACGAAGCGGACGTGGTCACAGTTGCCGTGCTCGAAGAACTCCTCGCCATGGTCCGAGGTCACGAGCACGACGGTGTTCTTCTCCAGTTCGTTCTTCCTGAGTGCCTTGAAGAAGGCCGCCAGATGGCGGTCGCCCTGATGGATGGCGGCGTCGTAAAAGGCAATGATCTCCGCGAGCCTCTCCTCTCCTGGGTACTCGCGGCTGTTTCTCAGGCAGAAGCGGATCTTTTCGACCTCTACGTCATCCGCCAGGCCCATCGCGCGCTTGTCTATCCTTGCCGAGAAATAGGGCCGGTGCGCGTTGTAGCCGTGTAGGAACATGAAGAACTTGCGGTCCTTGTTGCGGCCGAGAAAATCGACGGCCTCGCGCATGTTGTGCTCGAGGCGACGCCCCCCGCTCAGGTACTCGTCGAAGCCGCGATCGAAACCGTAGTGGGCAGAGACGAAGCCGCCGCCGGTAAAGGCCCCCGTTGCGTAGCCGGCCTTCTTGAACACCTCTGCTAACACGACGTTGCCGTCCGGGAGCCTCCTCAAGGCCGGATAGTGGGTGACGCCGAGGCGTCCCGGGTAAAGCCCGCTCATTATCGAGCCGTGCGAGGGCAGCGTCCACGGCGACTGCGAAATAGCGTTCTCGAAGACGATCGACCTCTTGGCGAAGCGGTCGAGATTGGGCGAGGTCTCCTTCTCGTAGCCGTAGGTGCCCAAATGATCGGCGCGCACCGTATCCAGCGATATCAGGACAACGTTGCAGTCTTGGCAAAGGGCTCCCTCTGCCGTGGCTGAAGCATCCTGACTGTCTGAATAAAGGGCCAGCGCCAACCAGGCCAGCGCGACGGCCAGTACCCGGGTGGTTAGACTTGTCATTGAACCGTACTCGTGGGCTACTCTAGGGTCTAACTGGCGAAATGTCCACGTTGGCCTGTCCTTGTGCGTGCGGAGGATCGGGTTGGCGCCGGTGGAGGGGCCTCTGAAGTGAAGAGAATGCGGATTCTGGTTGCAGCTGTTGCTGCGCTGATCGTCGTTGCCGGCGGCTGTGATCGTGTTGGCGAGGAGAAGGAGCCAGGGCGCAGTGATGCCCGGGTGCTTGTGGTAGGCATCGACGGAGCAACCTGGGACGTCATCCTTCCCATGTTCGAGGCCGGCGAGCTGCCCAACCTGCGCAAGCTCTACAACAACGGTGTGCGCGGCGTGCTCGAGTCGCGACCCCCCGTGCTTTCACCGGTGGTGTGGACGACGATGTTCACGGGCAGGCCCCACAAAGAGCACGGTGTGGAGAACTGGAAGACCTCGCAGACCCAGCACCGCAAGGTCACCGTGCTCTGGGAGATCACCAGCAGGGAAGGCTTCCTGACGCACGTCTTGAACGTCCCGGGGAGCTGGCCTCCCGAGCCCGTGACCGGCGTGATGATGTCCGGCTTCCCGCTGCCGGGCTCCACCTTTGCCGGCAACACCGGCTACGTGGTTACCGTTGCAGATCTCGAGAGGGGCAGGGTCCCCATGCCGTACCGGGGGAGCCCGAAAGTCATCAGCGAGAGCATAGCCGAGCTACCGGTCGGCGAGTGGTCCGATTGGATCAAGGTCTCGGTTCAGCGACGGCCGGATTGGAGGGGCATTGTCCGTGCGAAACGTCTGGCGGAGGACAGGTACTACCTCTCGCCGCTATACCGCGTGGACCCGGGGCTGAAAGTCAGCCATCCGGCCGATCTGCGAGCGAGGGTGGCGCGGAGAGTCGGCGAGCAGTACATCCCGGAAGGCCCGGGCTGGAGCAAGCATGGCGACCCCGACACGCCTGACTACCTTTACGACCACCTGCGACAGATCTCCGAGGTGCAAAGCCGCGCCGCCAACCTCTTTGCGAGCGATGACTGGGACCTGTTCATCTACGTGATGACCTTGGTCGATCGCGTCTCGCACCCATACTGGGCTTACTCCGACCCGGACAGCTATGACGAGGAGATCGATCGTGACAAGGCCGCTCGCTACGCCCATGTGGTGGCCGATTCATATCGCGAGAGCGACCGGCATCTGGGGGAACTGCTGTCGGCGGCGGAAGGTGAGTACTACGTGGTCATCGTCTCCGACCACGGCTTTCACGCCTCCAAGAACAAGGCGATGTACATTGGCACGCACGACTACGACGGCGTCTACTTGATCTCCGGCCCCGGCATCGAAGGCAAGGACGGCGAGAGGGCGATGATCGAGGACGTCGGGCCGACGGTCCTTCATCTGATGGGAATGCCGGTTGCCGACGACATGGCCGGCGTGGTCATGGGTGACCTGGTAGCTACGTTGGGCCGTGAACCGGAACAGATAGCCAGCTACGAGGTGGAGCTGCGTGAGGGCACTGACGTGCCCGTGGATGATGAGACCTGGGAGCAGCTTCGCGGGCTGGGCTATGTGGACGGTGCACCGCCCCGCCAGAAGAAGACGGCGCCGGGCGCGCAGCAGCCGGCCAAGCGATCCGCGGTCAAGCAACCCGCAGCCAGGCAAGCGCCTGCGAGGCCGCCCGTGCGTGCCGTTCGCAAAGGGACCGCGCAGCAGAAACCCACGAAGTCACCGGCAGCCCCGCTGTCACCCGCGGCAAGGCAGCGAGCCGCCGAGCAGCAGCGAGAAGCGGCGACGCCGTAGCGGTGGACGCCCGGGCACTCCGGCCCATACCACGATCATTGACTCGATAAGGGGGCTACTGTCACCGGCGACGTGCGGGCAGCCGGCCGGAGACCGCGCCCGGCGCTTTCAGTATCTCGGACCGGGGTCGAGCGGCTCGGCTTCGACCGGCGCGTTCGGCTGCGGCCAGGCAGGGCCTGTGCCTTCGGGTCCGGGGGATGGCATGCCGGGCTGCAGCCGGCTGTTCTCCTGCATGCAACTCTGCAGGCGCGTTCTCATCTGCTGGAGGCTGTCGCGGCAGGCCCTCATGGTCAGGTCGTCGTTTCCTCTGCTACTCTCGGCAAAACGATTGATGATGCCCGACTGCTGATCGATCAGCTTGCCCTGGTACTGAATCTCGGCCTTGAGGGCCTCTAGTGCCTCCAGGACCGCGGCACTCCCAACTTCCAGGCCATCTTCCTCGACTTCGCCCTCCGCCGTGATCCGCAACCTGCCCCTTGGCGGGCCGTCGGAAGCCAGACGAGCGCGCAGGCTCTCCTGCTCGAGGATCATCGTATTGAGAGACTGGGTAAGGTTGCCAAGCCGGCTGCCCCATATGAAATAGCCGGTCGTGAGGCCGAAGAAGATGATGAAGAACACCGTGACGATGAAGCGCAGCACCGCCTCAAGGGTAGAGACCGTAGGCCAGGCAGTCAACGCCCCGGCGTGCAGACGCCCCCGGGCGGGCGAGTCGGGCCCGTAGAAGGGGGCGAGGCTGGCCCGTGGGAAGGCCGATGAGGCTGGCCCGTGGTGGACGGGCGGGTGAGTCGGGCCTTG
>PIVZ01001031.1 GCA_003354045.1 bacterium | reverse complement strand
GTTGAAGCGGCAGCCGAACCTGAACGCCAGGGTCGAGTCCACGTGCTCGTAGATATGCATCAAGGTCTCGAGCACGGTCGCGCGCTCACCTTCCGGCACCGTGTATTCGACCCACCTCGGCTCACCGCTCGTGCCCGGGTCGTGGCGCTTTATCGAGACCTTCATGCCCGCAACCCCATCTCCACGGCCCGCACCTCACAGCCGCCGTTGTCCGACGTTATACTCACGCGCCCGCCTCCACCTCTACCTCCACCTCTACGCTTCGCACCTCGCAGCCGCTGTTCCCCGTGGCGACGACCATGTTTCTTACCGGGCGCTCATCGTCGCGGTCGGGGAACTCGAGTCTCACGTGCGCGCCGCGCGACTCCGTGCGTTCGAGGGCCGAGCGGGCGATCGCTTCGGCCGAGTCAAGCATGTGAGGAAGCTCGATCGCGTCGGCAGCCTCGCTGTTCCAGCGCTTGCCACCCGATATACTGAGGTCCCGGGCCTCCTCGCTGATGGTCGCGATTTCTGCCAGTGCTTCCCCGAGCCGCTTACCGTCACGCAACGGCCCGACCTTCTCCCACATCAGTCTTTGCAGTGCACGTTTGAGCTCAACCGGGCGGTGCGAGCCCTCGGAGCCCGCAAGCGACGCGAGCCTTTCGAGCGGCTCCCGCGCCACCCGTTCATCGGGATATTCCAACCCGACGGCCTCGCGCGCGGCAGCGCGGCCCGCGCGCCGGCCGAATACGAATATCTCGGTCAGCGACGTAGAGCCCAGCCGGTTCCCGCCCATCACTCCGCCCTGGGCCTGTCCGCAGGCGTAAAGCCGTGCTACCCGGCTCCGGCACCACTCATCGGTTTTGACACCGCCCATCACATAGTGCGCCGTCGGCAGCACATCCCACGGCTCCTCCAAGTTGGCCGCCTTGCCACCGTATGCACGCCGGACGATGTCGAGAAACGGAGCGGCCACTTTCTTGATGAGCTCGGCAAACGCCCCGCCTTTCTCGTCGTCGAGGTTCGGGGAAAGGTCGAGCAGCAAACCACCATGCTCGGTTGCACCTCCGCGCTCGATCTCCTCCAT
>PIVZ01001030.1 GCA_003354045.1 bacterium | reverse complement strand
CGCAGGTCCTGGGCTGGGTAGGCGAGCCCGCGGTCAAGTCGGTGGCCGGTCCCGAGCGGAGCCCGCAGCTTCTGTCGAGGATCGAGGCCGATCCCTATTACACTGACTGGACATTGTTCGATTCGGTCCACCTGGGCGATTGCGAGATTTCGCCCGGCCACACCTACATCATCGAGCAAGTGGCATTCGGTGCCGACCTAGCCGATGAGGCCTGCTACTCCGAAGGGCTCGCGCTTTCCACGGTGTCGAACTACGGTGACGTGACCGGCGGCGCCGCCCGTACGCCACCAGACGGAACTCGTAACTTCAGTGATATTACAGCCGTGGTGCGCGGCTTCCAGCATCTGCAGTTAGTGCCGAGAGTATGGCTCGACCTTGCGGGTAGTGGAGACACGCCCGAGGTGCCGCGCTTCGGCGATCTCAACTTCGCCGACATCAGCGCCGCGGTCAGCGGCTTCCAGGGTGCCGACTATCCGTACGCGGCCCCGTGTGAATGCCCGGACCAGGCGCGCCCGTAGCCGAAGAACAAGATTGTCGAGGGTCCGCGGCGGGTATCGCCCGGCGGGGCCTTCGTGTACCGCATATGATCGTAGCAAGAAAAGGCGGCCGGCAGACGAACGGTGGGACTCGTTCATTTCGTGGAGGATTCGACATGTCACGCACATCAGTCATCCGATGGTTCATCGTACCTGTTCTTCTCGCAGCGGTCGCGGCGCCGCGGGTCAGTGTCGCTCAACCCGGCCTTTTCGAGTTGGTCCCGACGCGCGCCAGCGGTGTCGAGGGCGTCGACTGGGAGCTAGGCCCCGGCCCGAACGAGATTACTTTGGTGGGTGGCCGTCAAACCGTCGAGTTCGACCTGATGGTTTCCGGCTGGGGTCCCGGAGGCTTGGTCGACTACGAGGCCCGGCTGGACTGCTCGCTGTTCGACTCCGGTACGCGAGGCTCTCTATCTCCGGTCCAAAGGCAGTGTTATCTTGCATACCCGCCCGATGCGTTCTGTCAGGCCGTCGATCATGACCGCCCGGATTTCGTTTATTACCCGTCCACGCCGTGGGGCCGTTGCACCCT
>PIVZ01001029.1 GCA_003354045.1 bacterium | reverse complement strand
TCGGGACAATTTGTTGGCCTTCCCGCCGCTGCCGATACCGCCGCACAGCCCGTCACCGCCACCGCCGCCCAGACGGCCCGCCCGTCCGATGACTGAGATCCCACCCCCTGGATCGTCGCGTGTGCTCCGCAGCCAGGCAGCCTCGGCAACTGCCTCGGCCACACTGCGACGCCCGTTTACCAGCCGCCAATGTGACCCGGAAGAGCCTGACGAGATGGCGGGTGCAAAGAAAGCGTTGCCAAAGCTGCATGGGATTTTTGATGACCCGCAGCCCGCGGCGCGAGCGCCTGATCAAGTGGTACCGCGCGCACCCATGGTGTCCACACAGACTGCCTTGCAAAGCCGTGAGCAGGCCATTCAGCAAGAGCAGGAAGCGACCCTGACTGAACTCTTCCAGTTGCTAGAGAGTACCGATGCCGCACTGGTCTTGGATGTCGAGAAAAGCACCCCATCGGTGCAGACCAGTGTACCCGCTCAGGCTCTGGGCATAGAGCAGCGTGCCCAACCTATGAAGGGGAGCGGGGCCGCTCAGGGAGTGGGCGTAGAGAAGCGCGCTCAGCTACCCAAATTTGGGAGCGGTGGCAAGGCCCTGGCCGTAGAGCAGCGCGGTCAGGCCGAGGCGATCGGAAACGCGCCACCGGGTGGACGCGTGGTCGCGATGCACCAGAAGACGCCGGGCCAGATGTCCGTCACCATCAAGGGGTCGTCGACCTCGAAACCCCCCAGCTCGGGACGAGCGGGCGCGGAGAAGGAGGAAGCAACCGCGGCGCGTGGACGAGCGCGCGGTAGAGCGCGGCCGGTGCATCGTCGACCGAAGGGAACCGGCGCCCATGGCATGGGGCATGGCCGAGGCTACGAGTGAGAAGATCGGCGAGCGAGGACATCGTGTTGCGGGTTTTGAGAAGACCAAAGACGCTCGCATACGTAGGATATTTTGGTGGTTTTGCTTGTGTTGTTGTAGTAGTAATAGTAACCTGTTATGCATCTGTAGTATTTTGATAGGGTAGTGAATTAGGCAGAGCTGTCTCTTGGGATGTGTGAGACCCAAGGGACCTGTATTATATTTGT
>PIVZ01001028.1 GCA_003354045.1 bacterium | reverse complement strand
CAGGACCTCAGGCGTTCTCCCAGCACCTGACCAACCAGCCAATGCCGCGCGAACCACTGTTACCGGTAGTGCCGCAGAATACCGGAACATGGTACGCGCCCGGTCCCCCGATGCTGCAGCCGCAAGGCCCATCAGCCGGAGCGGCGACTTTCCAGAACTTTTGCAACGTGCCCGAGATCTTGAACCAGGGCCCGTCAGCCGGATTCTACGGGCAGGGTCGAACTACGCCGCTGGGCTATGGGCAGCCACTCCCGGTGTGGCCGGCCCACCTGCCCGTCGCGACGGTTTCGATGACGGACTTATTCACGCCGCAGGCGGGCGACCAGAACAACCCGGCCACGTCACAAGGGGCCCAAGCCGCTTTGCCTGCCCTGATACCGAGACCACTCAGCGGAGAGAGTGCGGCTAGCGGAGCGCAGTCACCGGGACTCTACTTGGGTCCGGGGCAGCCGGTCTTCCACCTAGGGCCTTTCACGGACCGGAGCCTTAGTGCGCAGACGAACCGCAGCCGCACCAGTGTTATCTCGATCGAGTCTGGCCTGTCCGACACCGAGAAGCTGGTCTACAAGCAGATGTCCCGAGACCATCATAACTCCAACATCCCGTTCGAGCGGCGGATGTTTTTGCCCCAAGTCCCAACCCTGGACACCGACCTCCCCGGACTGCGCCAGCCGCCCACAGCGGGCGACATCCTCAACGCTGAGGGCGCATGTGTGGAGGGCGTGGACATCCAAGAGGGACGACCACTTCGCAACGAACATGTCGAGCTGCTGAACGATCCGAACTACCAGGAGCGCGGTCATGGAGCGTTTCGGTCGCCGGACGTGCGCTTCCAATATACGATCAACTGCTTTACCGACGCTATGGTGAACCAGATGGCCGCAACGTCCCTGGAGGAGTTTTTGAACTACAGAGGACGGCTCGGCATGGCAGCCTTTGAGCGGATGCACCAAGGCGACAGTCTGCCCCTGGTAGGAGGTGAACAAGAACGAGTCTGGGTCCCCTCAAGGCAGCGCTATCGCAGCGCCCTGGATCCAGCTAATCGCGTACGGGTAATCGCTTCGGAGGCGG
>PIVZ01000452.1 GCA_003354045.1 bacterium | reverse complement strand
TGCCGGCCTGGGGCACGGGCGGCGGCGGCCTCGACCGAGAGGAGATCGACGCCATTGTCGGCTACATCCGAGGCTGGCAGCAGTCCGGCGCCGAGGTAGCCGACGTAGATTCGAGGCTCGGCCATGCGGCCAGCGGTCGCTCTTACTATCTGGGCATGTGCGCCGGCTGTCACGGTCGGAACGGCCGGGGAGGTTTGGGTAACTCGCTACGGTCGCCGACCTTCCTGGCGATCGCCGACGATCGTTTCATGGCAGAAACGATCATCGGCGGTCGGCCGGGCACGGCCATGCCTTCCTGGCGGCATTTGCGCGCCCAAGAGATCAGCGACTTGCTGGCCTACGTCCGAACCTGGCAGGCGACGGCTGCCTCCTTCGAGGAGGTAGTGGCGAGCATGGCCGAGTTGCCGGCGGAGAAGAACGCGCGTTTCGGCAAGCGGCTCTATGAAAACCACTGCGCCTCGTGCCACGGGCGCAAGCTGGGAGGCGGCATCGGCCCATCGTTGGCAAGCCCGCAGTTCCTCGGTGCCGTCGACGACCGGTACCTGCACCGAGCCATAACCGCTGGCCGCCCGACCACCGCCATGCCGGCCTGGAGTCACCTCGATGCCGATAAGGTCGGGGCGATCATCGCCTATCTCAGAAGCTATCACCGCGGCTCGTCGCCGGTCTTGGCGAAAGCTCCGCCGCCGGGCGACTACGAGGTGGGCGAACTCTACTACTCGACCTCGTGCGAGCGATGTCATGGTCCTGCCGGCATCGGCGGTGTCGGGCCGCAGCTCGCCAATCCGGTCTTCCTCGCTTCGGTCTCCGACGAGATTCTCTATCACTGGATTGCAAACGGGCGCACCGGCACAGCCATGAGAGGCTTCCTGGCCGAGGCGCAGGGACCGACCGAGCTCGAGCCCGATCAGATTGCCGACGTGATCGCCTACCTCCGATACGTGGGCACCCGCGAGGATCTGCCCTTACTGCGCACCGGAGCGGGCCACCCGACCGTCGGCCGAGAGTTGTACGGCGGCCACTGTGTCTCCTGCCATGGTAGCGATGGCGAAGGCGCCTCCGGGCCGCAACTCAATAACCCGACCTTCCTGGAAACGGCCTCGGACGGGTTCCTGGCCGCAACCATCGTGCTGGGACGAACCGGCACACCGATGGAGCGTATGGTTCACGGCGTGGCCGCCCTCGGCGGCGTATCGCCCGATAACGTCCAGGACATCGTCGCCTACATGAGGCTGTGGGAGTACCCGACCACCTGGAGGAAGGTACGCAACATTACCGAGATAAGCGACTGGGCGGTGGCATCCGGGCGCAACAGCTTCGCCCGTTACTGCTCGGGATGCCACGGCACCGACGGCGGCGGCGGGCGTGACGGCGACGGCTACTACGCGCCGGCGCTCAACAACCAAGAGTTTCTCGAGGCCGCAAGCGACGGCCTCCTTCTGGCAACAATTGCACGTGGACGCGCCGGTACGCCGATGCGTCCGTTCGGAGAGGGCGGAGGAGGAATCGTCTCGCTCGCATCCGAGGAGATAAGCGACATCGTCGCCTACATCCGAACCTGGGAGGAATAGCAATGAAGAAAGGCAGCAAACCGATAATGGACCGTAGGGACTTCCTCAAGTGGACGGGAGGAGTGACCGCGGCAGCGGCTACCTTCGACATGTTTCCCGGCGAGTTCGCCCACGCCGACAAGGTGCAGGAAATCACAGGTGCCGGCGCACGGCGTACCCTGCTGGCCGCCTGTCCTTACTGTGGGGTCGGCTGCGGAACACTGCTCGCCACTGAGGGCGACCGCATCACGGGCATCATCCCGGACAAGCTGCACCCCACCAACAAGGGCGTGCAGTGCATCAAGGGACTCAATGCCCATGAGCCGATCCACCGCGACCGTCTGACCCACGTCCTGGTGCGAAAAGACATGTCGGACCCGGAGACCGGCCACGTCTCGGCAACCAAGGGTCGCTTCGACGAAGACGTGTTCATCAAGATGCCTTACGACGAGGCCGAAGAGCTCGTGGCCGAGAAGATCGCGAGCATCGTCAAGACCTACGGCGGCAACAGCGTCGGCCTGAGCGGCTCGGGACAGCTCACTATGGAGGCGCAGTGGATCGAGAACCTGCTCTTGAAGGGCATCATCGGTTCCAATTCGATCGAGGCCAACGCACGCATGTGCATGACCTCGGCGGTTACCGGCTACTTTGCCTCCTACGGCTCGGACGCCCCGCCAACGAGCTACGTGGACCTGGAAGACGCCGACATGATCACCTTCTGGGGGCACAACGCGCGTGAGGCCCACCCGGTGCTGTTCTGGAGGGTCGCGGACCACAAGGCGCAGGCGGACATCCCGACCCTGGTCTCCGATCCGAGGCGGACCGGAACCGTGCAGGGATTGGAAAGCATCAACCCGCGCAATTCCTTCCACTTCCCCACGTTGAACGGAGACATCTCCTACCTCAATGCCGTCGCCCACGTCATTCTCCAGCGCTACCCCGAGGCGGTGATGCCGGAGAAGTGGCTCGACGAGAACACCAACGGCTGGCGGGATTACGTAAAGGGCGTGAAGGAGCGCTACTCGCCCGCACAGGTGGTGGAGCGTCTCGAGCTGCTCGATCGCGGGCGCGTGACGGTGGAACGGATCGAAACGGTGGCCAAGCATTGGGCCGACGCCTCCATCAAGGGACGCAAGCGCGGCAAGGGCGGCGTGCTCACCTACTGGGGTATCGGCTACAACCAGATGCTCCACGGCCAGCACAACACGATCTCGATCATCAACCTGCACCTGCTCACCGGCAACCTCGGCCGGCCGGGCTGTGGCACGCACTCGCAGACCGGACAGCCGAACGCCATGAGCGAGCGCCTGATGGGCGGTCTCACCGGACGCCTGCCCTTCAACCAGGGGCTTGCCAACGTGGATTGGCGCGACTGGATCGCCGACCAGTGGCGCGTACCGCGCGAGCGACTGGCACTTACCGCATCACTCAAGAACCCGATGGCGATCGGTATGATGGAGCGCGCGCTCGAAGGCGACCTCAAGGCGATGTTCTGGATGTACACGACGCACATCCACCTGCCAGACGTCATCACCCTGGTGCGCCCGGCGCTCACCAAGATGTTCTGCGTCGTTCAGGAGATCTACCGCCACGCGCCCAACCTGCTCTATGGCGACGTCATCTTCCCGGCCATCACCTGGGGCGAATGGACCGGCGGCACCTACGTGCAGTCGGAGCGGCGCCTGTATGTGTGCGACGGCGTGAACGTGGGACGTGACGACAAGGACAACGTCATTACCGAGGCCAAGCCGGACATGGATCTGGCCATCGACAAGTGCAAGTCGATCGCAAGCAAGCTCGGGCTCGATGCCGACGCCATCATCCCTTACAAGAAGACTATCGAGAACGCCTACGGTCAGAAGTTCTACGACCCGGAAGACGTCTTCGAGGACATTATCAAGGCGTCCAAGGGCTCGGACGCCGACCTCACGGGCATGCTCGAGGTGCGCAAGCGCGAGGGCACCGGCCTTTACGACCAGCTCCGCAAGCTGCGCGGAATCCAGTGGCCGGCTCCGACCTACGACATCGCCAGGGCCGGGGGCACACCGCGGCGCTATATGCACCAGGAAGGGTGGGAGGGCTCACCTTACCCGAACTTCCGTCATGCCGACGGCAAGGCGAAGTTCAAGCTCTGCGAGCAGAACTACGGCAAGAACAACTCCCTGCTAAAGGAAGTGACCGAGGAGTTCACCAAGTACGGCGCGCGGCCGGGTGAGGGGCCGTGGCTGTACAAGAACCAGGACCTGCTCATAAAGGCCCGCGACAACGCGCTGGTCCCGGAGCTGCCCGACCTCGACTTCTACGAGGACAGGAACAAGACGCTCGAGGACGCCAGCAAGCAGGACAAGTATCCGTTCTGGCTCGGCCTCGGCATCGTCTACGAGCACTTCCACACGGCCAAGACCATCCGCGGGGCAACCACGCTGAAGCTGGTCCCCGAGCAGTACGTGGAGGTGTGCGAGGAAGACGCCGAGCGCTTCGGGCTAGACGACGGAGAGCGAGTGCGCGTGGTGACGCGCCGGGGCCACTACGAGGGGCGTGTTTCGATCGGCACCAACTCGATCGTCCGCCCGGCCCGTAGCGAGGTGCCGGAAGGCTATCTGTTCAGCCCGTGGAACCTGTCGGTGGCCGACAGCGCCGATCCGGCCAAGAATCGCTGGCTGGTAAACGCAGTGAGCCACCGTGCGTGGGACCCGGTCTCCGGCCAGTGCGACTACAAGAAGCTGGCCGCGCGAATCGAGCGCATATAGCGCAGGAGAACAAATGCCTCCCCAACAGATGACACGCCCCCAGATGCTGGCCCCCCACGCCCCCCC
>PIVZ01001027.1 GCA_003354045.1 bacterium | reverse complement strand
CCCTGGCGGTCAGGTACTTCGCGGTCTCCACGGCCGTTTCCGCTCCGGAGCCCATGAGGATGATGACTCGTTCCGCGTCCTCCGCACCCACGTAGTCGAACAGGCGGTACTGCCTGCCGGTGCGCTCAGCGAAGCGGTTCATGACCGTCTCGGTGATCCCGGGGCAGGCGGAGTAGAACTGGTTGCACGCCTCTCGCGCCTGAAAGAACGTATCGGGGTTCTGGGCGCTGCCACGCAGAACCGGACGGTCAGGGGTCAGCGCTCGTTCGCGGTGCGCGTGGACCGCATCCTCGTCGATGAGAGCTCGCAGGTCATCGTCGGAGAGAGCCGCGATCTTCTGCACCTCGTGCGAGGTGCGGAAGCCGTCGAAGAAGTGGAGGAACGGCACGCGACTCTCGAGCGATGCGAGCTGCCCGATCGCCGCCATGTCGTGCGCCTCCTGCACCGAGCCCGAGGCCAGCAGGCCGAAACCGATCTGCCGGCAGGCCATGACATCGGAATGATCCCCGAAGATCGAGAGTGCGTGAGTCGCCAGCGTTCTCGCCGCGACGTGCATGCAGTAGGCCGTGAGCTCTCCCGCGATCTTGTACATGTTGGGGATCATGAGGAGAAGCCCCTGCGAAGCCGTAAAGGTGGTCGCCAGCGCGCCCGCCTGGAGAGCGCCGTGAACCGACCCCGCGGCTCCGGCCTCCGACTGCATTTCGGTCACCGAGACGGGACTTCCCCAGATGTTGGTCCGTCCCCTGGCGCTCCACTCGTCCGCGAGCTCTCCCATCGTCGAGGAGGGCGTGATCGGATAGATCGCGGCGACCTCGTTGAGGCGATAGGCTGAAGAGGCAGCTGATTCGTTGCCGTCAACGACGGTCAGCATCTGCTTGGCAGGCATAGGCGGGTGACTCCTGACGTTGTACGGTGGTTCTCTCTGGCAGTGATTGAACTCGAGGGATTGAGATCGGGCTGGCTAGCCCGATCGCTGGATGCAATCCACCGTTGCCTCGGCGATCTCGAGTTCCTCGTTCGTCGGAATCACGAGCACCCTGACCGATCCGTCGTCGGCCTGGATCTCCCGAG
>PIVZ01001026.1 GCA_003354045.1 bacterium | reverse complement strand
TCGTCCGCGCGTCGACCGTCTGCTCTAACGAGCTGTTAGAGTGCCCTTCCACCCAATCTACCATGGGCACTCCATGCAGCTGCACCGTCGAGCGCCGGGGTCCGATACGCCGACTCAGACATCGCCATGGCGATCCGGCTGTCGCCCTGGCATGAAGACCCGGAGACAGAAGACCGTCACCCGATCGCCGTCACCACCCCATTGTAACAAGTCGACAAGTGCTCGCCAATGACGCCCCCCGGCACCACCGAGGAGCATTGGTCCAAGACAAGACCTGACCACCGTTGCCCGTCTCAGGAATCTCGACATATTCATGACTCAAGAAACGTCGGCGACTTCTCTACTCGTTGCGTGCAAGCAACCGGCATGCGGGAGACGTCGGCTAGACCGCTCAACAGCCACACCTCCCTGCACCAGGTAGCAAAAAGCATGCAGCCGGAAAGGATTTCGCGACACTTCTCGTCGAAGTCGGCACCGAGGCGACACGCGGGGAACGATGTCGGACTGGACTCCCTGCTGGAGCCATTGCGGACGTGCCAGCTCGATCGAACTTCCAAACAGAGTCCGTGCAAAGTCTGCACGGCGCGGGAGAATCACGGAGGATGATTGCCAGACCGACCGGAGGAACTCCACGAGCATTCACCAGCTCGACAAGACACTCCAACCTCTACACCCTCATGCCGCGCCAAACTCTCGCGTCACGATGAGCGCCGGCCAGGCCTCTCGCCACTTGGGGGCAACGACATCCTGAAAGGTATAGATGTCGGCCAGGCCAGACCCTACATACGGCGACCGCCGCGAATTCAACCGCCGACGTGACAAGGGGCAGCAAAAAAAAGCAAAAGGAAGTCGTCACGTCGCTCTAACGTTACGTTGAGCTGCGGGCGGCGCGCACGCCCCGACCGCGGTGCGCCTCGATGTCGTCCGCGCGTCGACCGTCTGCTCTAACGAGCTGTTAGAGTGCCCTTCCACCCAATCTACCATGGGCACTCCATGCAGCTGCACCGTCGAGCGCCGGGGTCCGATACGCCGACTCCGACATCGCCATGCCGATCCGGCTGTCGCCCTGGCAT
>PIVZ01000451.1 GCA_003354045.1 bacterium | reverse complement strand
GATGGGCACCTGGGCCGTAAGACCCTGGGCCGATCGGCCAGCTCAGCATGACCAAGACTCGCCGGGCTTCAGCGATTTCGGCGTTGCGGCCCTCTATTTCATCGGCTTCCTCACCCTCAAGGCGTGGGACATAGGAGTCACCGGTTTGCCGGTCGATGACGCGGGAGTTCAGGCTGTCGCATTCGCCTGCGCCTGGTGGGCACTGGCTACGATCGCCGTGGTGACCGTCTTTCGTGCGGTCCTCTTCGGAGACCGCTGGTTCGTCTTCAGCGGCGCGGTGGCGCTCCACGTCACGCTGCACGGACTTCTCGGACTCTCCTACCTCGCAGCAGGTGCCATATCGGGCACCTTGGCGGCAGTGATAGTCGCCGTGTTGATCATGCGGGCCCGGCAACAGGTTGCCGGGGGAGGTGCACGATGAAGCCGAGATACTCGTGGTTAGCGCCCGTACTGGCGGGAACGCTGCTGCTCGGCGCACCAACCGCCGCCAGTAGCACCGAAGAACACGGCGAAGCCAAAGAGAAGCTGAGCCTCCAGGGTGTCACTGCCGCCGTGCAGGAGTTGCTCGATGCCAAGGCCGACGACGGCACGCGGATCGTCAGCGAGAAGCAGCGCTACTACTTCAACTCCCTCCCGGAGCACGCCAAGGAGCTCACGGCGGCTGCTGTGGAGAGCGAGATGATCACGGTGCCTGCGCACCTGCAGAAGCTGCTCTCTCTCGATCTGTCCGCGCGCAAGTACGAAGCGGTGATGCAAGACAACTGCTTCTTGTGCCACACCGACGCTGAGTACCATGATCCGGAAACGCTCTTTGCCACAAACGGGGAAGCTGTCGATTCTCCAGGGCACATGACGCTGAAGAAACTCGTCAGCGACGTGCACTTCCGCCACAACTTGTCGTGCTCGGGATGCCACGGCGGTGATAAGAGCGAATGGATGGGCCATGACCATCCGGATAGCTGGCCGGAGGACCGTGAGGCACGCCAAACGGACCGCGACTGGATACCGGAGTTCTGCAGCCGCTGTCACGGCGATGCAGGCTACATGCGCCGCTTCAATCCGGGTCTGCCCACCGACCAGCTTGCCAAGTACAAGGAGAGCCAACACGGCAAGGTGCTGCTCGAGGACGGCGACTCGCGTGCCGCCCAGTGTGTGAGTTGCCACGGCAGGCACGGCATCCTGAGCGTCAAGAGCCCGCTGTCAAAGGTGTATCCGAAGAACATCCCCGAGACCTGCGGCGCGTGCCACTCCGATCGACAGCGAATGGCCGGCTTCACGACTGCCGACGGCTCACCGCTGCCGACCGACCAGCTCGAGCTCTACCGCGACAGCGTGCACGGCAAGGCGGTCCTCGAGAAAGGCGACACCGGTGCCGCGGTGTGCAACGACTGCCACGGCAACCACTCGACAATACCGCCCGACGTGGCAAGTGTCGCGCAAATTTGTCGAACCTGCCACGCCGGCAACGGCAGCCTGTTCGACGGCAGCAAACACAAGTCGGTTTTCGAAGAACACAACTGGCCCGAGTGCGGGACCTGCCACGGCAACCACGACATCGCGAAGACGACCGATGGGATGCTCAATAGTGGCGTCGATTCGATATGCGCGAACTGCCATGGCAAGTACGCACGCAACAATCCCGAGTGCAACGCCACGGCCGAGTACTTCTACGACTCCATCACCGAGTTCGCCCTGGCGATGGAGACTTACGGCGAGACGGCCGAGGAGCTGGCCAGGAAAGGCCTGGACGTAGACCTCCTCGATGCCAAGCTCGTCGAGTTGGGCGACACACTGAAGCAAGCCCGTTCATACATCCATACGTTCAATCGAAGCGATTTCGGGCAGGTTGACGAGGCGGGAGACGTGATCCTCGAGACCATGTCCCACATCGTTCACGAAGCCGAAGCCGAATTCAGCATTCGGCGCAACGGAATGCTCGTAAGCATCGCGTTGATCGGATGTTTGGTGATTATTCTTTATCTCAAGCTACGCAGTCTCGAAGAGCGTGAGCAGTGAGATATATCAGGCCATGAAACTTCCACGATCAGTTTCCTCACTGCTCGAACCTGGCGGCCTGGTCTTCGGGAGGTAGCGCCAAGAACCAGAAGGTGAAGTACATGAGAGATAGCGCCGTCGGGAATCTTCCCGATCGCTTGGTCCGATCTGCATTTGCCGCCGCCCTCGGCGTGCTACTCGTTGCTTCACCGACCATCGCGCAGGACAACGACGCCTGCTTCTTCTGTCACGACGATCCGTTCGAGGAAGCCGCCGCGGCTGCCGTCGAAACGGCGGTGATCGGAATACCTGACGGCCCTCCGGAGTTGATGCACGTCGATTTCGACTGCGTCGATTGTCACGCCGACCTGGCTGACGCGGAGGATCCGGAGGACTTTCACGACACTCCTGACCCGCCCGACTGCGGCGAGTGCCACGACTACGAGGCCAAAAGGCACACGGCAAGCCTCCACGGTCAGGCCGCCGCGCGAGGAGACGAGCTGGCCCCGAGTTGCTCCGACTGCCACGGCACCCATGACATCCGCTCCAACGGCGACCCGGCCTCACCAACTTCGGTAATCAATATCCCACTGCTGTGTGGCCGCTGCCATCACGAAGGCACGGAAGTCTCGCTGACCCACGACATCCCACAGGATCGAATCCTCGAGAACTACTCGCTGAGCATTCACGGCATCGGGCTGTTCAAACAGGGGCTGACGGTCACGGCCGTGTGCACTTCCTGCCACACCGCGCACACGATTCTGCCCCACGACGACCCCCGCTCGAGCATCCACCGCGACAACGTGGCTGCCACCTGCTCTCAATGCCACGGCCAGATCGAGCGCGTACACCGCAAGATCATCGAAGGGCGGCTGTGGGAAGAAGAGCCGCACAAGATTCCCGCGTGCGTAGACTGCCACTCACCACATGAGATCCGTGAAGTCTTCTACCCGGCCGGCCAGGCCAACAAGGACTGCCTTGCTTGCCACAGCAGGGAAGACCTGGCCATGGAACGAGACGGCCAACCCATCTCGCTCTACGTGGACGAGGACGCCTATACCACCTCGACCCACGGCGGAACCGCGTGTGCGCAGTGTCACGCGGAGGTCACTGCGAACACGCTCGAGCGCGGATGCGCGACGATCAAATCGAAGGTCGATTGCGCCGCTTGTCACGCCGATCAAGTAACAGAGTTCAACGAGAGCGTCCACGGCACACTCATGGCCAAAGGCGACCCCGACGCTCCGACCTGCCAGGACTGCCACGTCAAGCACGCGACGCAGAGCAAGCGCACGCCCACCTCGCCAACGTTCCCCAGGAACGTGCCCGAGATGTGCGCGCTCTGCCATCGAGAAGGGGCCCGGGCTGCTGTACGCATAGACAGCGTCGTGCCCGACATAGTGGATGCATACTCGGACAGCATCCACGGCAAAGGACTCTTGCAGAGCGGCCTGCTGGTAACGCCGACCTGTGCCAGCTGCCATTCGGCCCATGGCGAGCTTCCGCCCGCGGACATCCGCTCCACGGTCAACTCCTACAACATCGCCGACACCTGCGGCGAGTGCCATTACGGCATCGAAGAAGTCTTCAAGACGAGCATCCACTGGCGAGAGAACGGCCACACGGACAAGGAGCTGCCGACCTGTGAGAGCTGCCACACCTCACACACCATAAGCCGCACCGACAGGGACGACTTTCGGCTACGCATGATGGATCAATGTGGGCGCTGTCACACGGAGGCCGCCGAAACGTTCTTTGACACTTTCCACGGTAAGGTATCGCGGCTCGGCGCCGCCGGCGTAGCCAAGTGCCATGACTGTCACGGCACCCACAACATCCTACCCCCGACCGACCCGGCCTCGACGCTCGGCAGGGACAACGTCGTAGAGACCTGCGCCCAGTGCCACGAAGGCGCCCACCGTCGATTCGCAGGCTACCTGACGCACTCGACCCACCACGACCCCGAGAAGTACCCATGGTTGTTCTGGTCTTTCTGGTTCATGACGACCTTGCTGGTCAGCACGTTGACCTTCTTCGTCATCCATACGATCGCCTGGCTCACCAGGCTCTGGCTCGGCCGTAAGGAATGGCAAGCGCACAAGCTCGCCGTGAAGACCGGCGAGCCCAAGTTCTACGGAAGGTTCACGCGCTTACAACGCACGCTCCACATAGTGATGATGGTCAGCTTCTTCACGCTGGCGCTGACCGGCATGACGCTCAAGTTCTCCTACACCGCCTGGGCCGGGTGGATCTCATGGGCGCTCGGAGGCTTCGAGAGCATGGGCCTGCTGCATCGCATGGGCGGCATCATGCTCTTCATAGTGATCGGCCTGCACTTCTGGGACGTACGCCGCACGAAGCGTGAGTCGGGCCAGAGCTGG
>PIVZ01001025.1 GCA_003354045.1 bacterium | reverse complement strand
ACTTCTGCCCAAGGGGCAGAAGTCGAAAGCCGCGACTTGACCCCCCCCCTTCCTCGCTACGAGTTGGCGAGAAACCAGCGCGCGCCCTCGGCGAGCGATTCCTCGACGGGCCTCGGCTCCCAGCCGAGCTCGGTGCGGGCCTTGCTGCTGTCGAAATCCTTTGTCATACGCATCAGGCGTAGGCTCTTGACCGTCACGTAGGTCTCCTTGCCTCGCAGCCAGGCTTGCGTCTCTTGCAGCCAGCATGCGAGGTACATGATCGGCATGGGTACGCTGGGCAGCCAGGTCGAACGCCCGGCCGCCTTCCTCACGATGCGGGCGAACTCGTCGAGGTGCAGGGTTCGGTCGGCTATGAGATAGCGCTCGCCGATGCGTCCGCGCTCTTCGGCGAGCAGCATGGCACCGGCCGCGTCTTCGATACCGACCGAGCTCATGTTGACGTCCCACACGCACAGCACCTGGCCTTTCGCGTATGCCTCGACCACCCAGCCGTGTGCTGTGGGTTGAATGTCGTCCTTGCCGTAGGTCATGACGACGTTGCAGGCCACCCCCGGCAGTCCCTTCTCGCAATAGGAAAGGAAGAGGTTCTCGGCTTCGACGCGCACGCGCACGTACTCGGGCGCGCTGTCCCCCCAGTTGAAAGCGTCGGCCTCGCTGCTCACGCCCGATGGGTTGGTGCCAAGCGTCGCGTAGGTGCTGGTGTAGACGAAGCGCTTGACGCCGGCTTCCATCGCCGCGTCCATTACGTTGCGGAGCCCGTCGATGTTGGTCGAGCGCAACAGCGACGTGTCCTTGAGCCATGCGCGTGTGTCTACCACACAGTGGTAGACCGTATCGCAGCCGGCCATGGCCTCTCTGACGGTCTCGGCGTCGCGAACGTCGCCGTGGCAGCGCTCGATCGGGAGATGATCCGTCACCGTGGTATTGCTCGTAGGGCGCGTGAAGATGCGCACCGTCCTGCCGGCGGCCACGAGCGCCTTCGTCACGTGGCTACCGAGGAACCCGCTGGCCCCGAGGACCAGAACCGTCGAACCGTCGTTAGTCCCCATGAACGAAGAAGGAACGAAGAAGGGGT
>PIVZ01001024.1 GCA_003354045.1 bacterium | reverse complement strand
CCCGAGCTCCGAGCTCCGAGTTCAACCTTCGAGCGACGTGCCGCGTGCCCCTCTGGGCAAGGCGGTAGGGGCTCGGCCGTGAGCGAGAAGATCATGCGGCGAGATGTCGTCGCGCTCCTCACCGCGGCCGGGCTCGACGCGATGGCAGTCGAGAACCCGTGCAAGCCCGGCACCCCCGACGTGGAGTGCCTCAAGGGGTGGATCGAGCTCAAGATTCTCACGCATTGGCCCAGGGTGACGGGAGCCGTCCGGCTTCCGAAGTTCCGACAAGGGCAGCGGCTTTGGCTCCGGCAGCGATGGGCCGCCGGGGGTTCCGCTTGGCTTTTACTCCGCGTGCGGTCTGATTGGCTCTTGTTCGAGGGCGAGTACGCGGGCAGAATGGTAGGGCACGCCTCTCGCGAGGAGCTCTACCGCAACGCGAAGGCGACATGGTCAACCAAACAGCAAATGACGGAGGCACTCCCAGGATGCTTGTCAAGACTTCCCAGCTAACCCGCGGCGAGCGTCACCTCGTCAAGCGACGCCGGACGACCGAGAGCCAAGTCGAAGCGGCCGAACGCTACGGCGTCTCGCTCTACAACTACCGGCAGTGGGAGACCGACACGCTCAAGAGCCCCCACGAGCTCGGCCTCGGAAAGCTCCGCAACTTCGAGGCGTGCTTCATCACCCGAAGACGATCCGGCCTCTCGGCCTCCGCCGTCGCGAAACGCGTCGGCGTGTCGAGGTGGTGGTTCTGCCAGATGGAACGCGGAGACGTTGACGCGACTCGCCTCGTGTCCTTCTGGCGGGGGGCATGAGGCCGCGGTACACCGATAGCGTCGCATTCCTGAAACGCTGGAAGCCCGAGGGGCCCTGGGTCCTATCGGCCATCCAGCACGGCAAGAAGCGTACGCTCACGACGGCGACGTTCGAGCTCGACGAGATCGACGAGCTCAAGGGTTGGCTCGTCAAGCACGGGAAGAACGAGAACATCTACTTCTCGGTCAACCCGACACGCTACCCGGTCTTCAAGAAGGCCGAGCGCGGCGACATCGCCTTCCTCGCGTGGCTCCACGTCGACGTGGACCCCAGGGCCG
>PIVZ01000450.1 GCA_003354045.1 bacterium | reverse complement strand
TCGGGCCAGAGCTGGTGGCAGACCGTCACCGGCCCGGACTCGATTCTCTTCAACCTCAATGACATCTGGGAGTTCCGCGATTCAGTGAAGTGGTTCTTCGGGCTCGGCCCCCGCCCGCGTTACGGTCGTTACACCTACTGGGAGAAGTTCGACTATTTCGCAGTTCTTTGGGGAATAATCGTAATCGGGATGACGGGGCTGATCCTGTGGTTCCCCGAGTTCTTCACGCTCTTCGTCCCGGGTTGGTCGGTCAACGTAGCAACCATCATTCACAGCGACGAGGCATTGCTGGCAGTCGGCTTCATATTCACGATTCACTTCTTCAACACCCATTTCCGTCCGGACAAGTTCCCGATCGACACGGTGATCTTTACCGGTCGGGTGGCGATCGAGGAGCTCAAGTACGACAAACCGCGCGAATACGACGAGCTGGTCGAGCGTGGCGAGCTCGAAGACTACATCGTCGAACCGTTCCCGGAGTCCATCGAACACGGCTTCAAGATCTTCGGCTTCACGGCACTGGGCGTCGGGCTGACGCTCGTTGCACTCATCATCTACGCGATGATGTTCGGATACCGCTAGGGGCGATGGCAGCGCTCAACCGCACCCTCGGGATGACCTGAAGGAGTTCTCTGCAGATGCGAGATTACCTGACTTCCTACTTTACCCTCGCAGTCACCGCCATGGCAGCAGCGACGATACTCGTCGTAGCCCCGGGCGCCGCATTGGCCCAAGAAGAAGAATGCTTCGATTGCCACGACGTAGGTGGCGATGCGGGCGAAGAGTTCGTAGTTGACGCTGCAGCCTGGGGGTCGTCCGTTCACGTCGATATGGGCTGCGACATGTGCCACACCGGCACCGACGACTTCCCGCACGAAGATGAAGTGGAGCACTCTCCGTGCGTGGAATGTCATGACGACGTAGCCGAGATCTACGCCGAAAGCATACACGGTTACGCCCGCTACAACGGAAGAAAAGAGGCGCCCGACTGCGACGCCTGCCACGGCAACAGCCATTCGATCCTGCCCGCCACGGACGAGAACTCGCTCGTTCACCCCAAGCGCCTGCCCGACACGTGCGCGGTCTGCCACTCGGACCCGGAGACGGTGAAGAAGTTCGGTATCCTCGTGGCCAGACCGGTCGAAGCCTACCGCGACAGCGTACACGCCCGAGGGGTGGCCGAGGAGAGCGGTGCGGCAACGTGCAGCGACTGCCACAACAGCCACGCCATCTTCAGAGGTCCCGACCCGCGCTCCTCGGTCCACCATGAGCAAGTGCCCGAGACCTGCGGCAAGTGCCACAAAGAGATCGATCAGGCTTACCGGGCCAGCGTGCACGGCGAGGCCGCCGCCAACGGCGTGCGTGAGGCGCCCATTTGCACCGACTGCCACGGTGAACACCGGATTCTTTCACCCCAGGAAAAAGGCTCCCCGGTCTATGCGACCAACGTCCCGAAGATGACCTGTGGGCGCTGCCACAATGACCTGCGCCTGACCGAGAAGTACGACATCGATGATGACGCGGTCAGCGCCTACGAGGACAGCTACCACGGCCTGGCCGCGCGCTCGGGGCTGCCCACCGTCGCCAACTGCGCCTCTTGCCACGGGGTTCACGACATCCTGCCGTCTTCTGACCGGAGATCGCACATCCACCCGGAAAACCTCGCTGCAACCTGCGGGAACTGCCACCCCGGCGCCGGCGAGAGATTTGCGATCGGCGAGGTTCACGTTCTGCCCACGGAGCCGGAACACTTCATCATCTACTGGGTGCGCCTGATCTACCTGTGGATGATCTACGTGACTATCGGCGGCATGCTCGTCCATAACTTCGCGGACTTCAGCCGCAAACTTGCGCACCCGCAGTCGAGGCCCGAGGAGCCGGGCGGTGAGATCCCGGTGCGAATGTCGCTGGGCTTCCGCATCGCCCATATGACGTTGATGATTAGCTTCGGCCTGCTGGCCTACACCGGATTTGCACTCAAGTACCCGGAGAGCTGGTGGGCGGCACCGCTACTTGTCTGGGGGGATACGATGGACTTGCGCGGTCTGCTCCACCGCATAGCCGCCGTGGCAATGCTCGGGGCGTTGGCGTTCCATATCGTACATTTGGTCGTAGATCGCAGCGCGAGGCGCTGTATCGCCAACATGATCCCCACCCGAGAGGACATTCACGAGTTCGTGGAAAGGGTAAAGTACTTCAGAGGCAAGCGTACCCATCCGCCGCACTCCGGCGTGCTCGGCTACCCGGAGAAGCTCGAATATCTGGCCCTCATGTGGGGAATATTCGTGATGGCCGTTACCGGCTTTGCGCTGTGGTATGAGAACCTGGCGCTGGCATGGATGCCGAAGTGGGTGAGCGACGTGGCCACGGTGATCCACTTCTACGAGGCTATTCTCGCCAGCCTGGCGATCCTCGTGTGGCACTTCTACTTCGTAATCTTCGACCCGATGGTCTACCCGATGGACAGGACGTGGCTGACCGGCCACGCACCAATCACTCGCCGCATAGAGCGAGGTGAGTTGCATGAGGAAGAAACTGAGCACCGCGTACACGCGGACGACTTGGCGAAACATGAGCTTCCCAGGTTCAGGTAGCAAGGCCACTGATTGCTGGAAACCCTGAACGGGCCACCGTGTTTCAGGACAACGAGGAATAGACGAGAACGGCCGGTCTATCGGCAGCAGCAACAAATGGAGTGAGGGGAGATGGCAGAAAATTCACAGTCACTTTGGCGTAATCCGCTGACATACCTGGGCAGCGCAATAACTGCGCTGGCTCTCTTGTTCATAATGAGCTTCCTGTTCTTCGATCTCGTAACACCGGAGCCGAACCCGTATCTCGGAGTGCTGACCTTCCTGATACTTCCGGCGTTCTTGATCATCGGAGGAGTGCTGGCGGTCACCGGACTGCTGATAGCCCGTATTGCCAGCGTGCGGCAAACGAACGGTGGAACGGGAGAGCTCGAGTATTTCCCTCATATCAATTTGAACCTCGCGGACCATCGCCGCATTCTCGCGGGTGTGGCCGGGTTCATGGCCGTCGCCGTGCCGTTCGTCGCGTTCATGACCTACGAGGGTTACCACTACACCGACTCCAACGCGTTCTGCGGGCAGGTGTGCCACAAGGTGATGCAATCGCAGTACGTCGCGCACAAACAATCCCCCCACTCACGCGTAGAGTGCGCGACCTGTCACATCGGGCGGGGTGCGAGCTGGTACGTAAAGGCAAAGCTCACGGGGCTTCGCCAGGTCATGGCCGTGGCCCGCGACTCCTATCCGCGGCCGATACCTTCGGCGATCAAAGAGCTGCGCCCCGCCAGAGAGACCTGCGAGCGCTGCCACTGGCCGCAGAAGTTCTACGGCGATCAGCTAGTGACCATCAACCACCACGCCGCCGATAAGGACAACACGCCGCGGCCGATACGCATGCTGATGAAGACCGGCGGTAATGATCCGACGACCGGACCGCCGGGAGGCGTGCACTGGCACATGGCGCTGGGCCACAGCATCGAGTTCATCGCCACGGACGATGCACTGCAAGAGATTCCGTGGGTGCGCGCGACCGACCACACGACCAACGCCCAGCGGGTCTATCGCTCGGACGGGCTCACCGGCAAGGATCCGGCGCCGGAAGGCGAGCTCAGGCTGATGGACTGCATGTCGTGCCACAACCGCGCCACTCATATCTTCCGCGAGCCATGGCGGGCGGCGGACGACGCGCTGAACGCCGACCCTGCCCTGACGAGTCTGCCGTTCGCCAAGCGTGAGGTGGTTACAGCAGTGACGGCCGACTACCCGTCGAAGGAACAGGGTCTTCACGAGGTGGCCACGCGCATCGAGGACTTCTACCTGATCAACTACCCCGAGCTCACGAAAACCCAACGCCACGTGTTGAACCGGCTGATCGCGGCAGCACGCAATATATACAATCTCATTTCTTTCCCCGAGATGAACATCACGTGGCGCACCTACCCGGACAACATAGGCCACAAGAACTTCCCGGGCTGCTTCCGCTGCCATGAGGGAAAGCACGTCGATAGCAAGAACCGCAAGATCAGCCACGAGTGCGCCATCTGCCACACCTTCCTGACGCCGGTAGGCGAAGAGGGGCCCGACTCGTTGATTCGTGCCGGCGGCTTCGCCCATCCGGTGGAGCTCGAAGGCAAGCACGCCGAGCTACGATGCGATTTCTGTCACACGGGAGGCATGTCCCCGGATCGGGACTGCGAGGGCTGTCACACGGTCCAGTCGGCCTTCAGGGCCGGCGATCTCGAGGCCTTTGCCGCCTTCGATGTCGAAGAAGACACGATGGAGGGTCTGGTCTACTGCGAAGACTGTCACGATCTCTCCAAGCCGACCAAGGCGGCCGCAATCGACGCGCTATGCG
>PIVZ01000449.1 GCA_003354045.1 bacterium | reverse complement strand
ACGGTGCGGCGCACGAGCGGGCCGCCTACGGCGACTGGCGTGACGTCCTCGCCGAGAAGTGGACCTGGGACAAGGTCGTGAGCTGCACCCATTCGCGGGCCAACTGTCTTTCAGCCTGCGCGTGGGACGTTTACGTCAGAGACGGCATAGCCTGGCGCGACGAGCAGGCGCCGGTCTACGACAAAGGGCGTGCCGACAGTCCCGACTTCTTCCCGCGCGGTTGTCAGAAGGGCGCGTGCTACAGCGACTTGATGGCCTCGCCGCAAAGGTTGCGCTATCCGCTCGAGCGCGTCGGCGAGCGCGGCAGTGGCAAGTGGAAGCGGCTGAGCTGGGATGAGGCCTTCGACAAGGTCGCCGACGGCATCGTCGATGCCACCAGCGAGCACGGACCCGAGACCGTGGTCTTCAACCCGGGACCGAACTTCGAGCAGGGGCCGAGCTCGGCCGCCGAGTTTCGCCTGAGCCGGGCTCTCGGCTCTACCGTGATCGACAGCTTCTCAGGCATCGGCGACATGGGCAACGGCTTCATCCAGACCTACGGGATGTTCCTCACCGGAGGGACCAGCGACGACTGGTTCAATTCCGATTACGTTGTCTTCTGGAGTGCCAACCCTCTCTACACGCGCATCCCGGACATGCACTTCTGGACAGGTGCGCGCTACCGCGGTGCGCGTCTGGTCAACATCGGCCCCGACTACAATGCGACGACCGTACATGCCGACCTTTGGCTGAACCCGCGGGTGGAGTCCGACCCGGCGCTCGCGCTGGCGATGGCACAGGTAATCGTCTCGGAAGGTCTGGTCGATGAAGACTACGTTCGCGAGCAGACCGACCTTCCTTTCCTGGTGCGCACCGACGACGGCCGCTTCCTGCGCGAGAGCGACGTCAAGTCGCGGGGCCGCGACGATGCCTTCTATGTGTGGGACGAGAACAGCGACGCACCCGCGCTGGCGCCGGGAACCCAGGGCATGCGCAAGCCGACGCTGGTTCTGGGAAAATTGCGGCCGGCTCTGAGCGGCCGCCGGCTGGTGAAGGGGGCGGGCGGCGCCGTGATCGAGGTGGAGACCGTCTACGACACGCTACGCCGCGACCTCGATGCCCGATACACGCCCGAGATGGCCGCCGAGACGACAGGCGTGGGCGCCGAGACCACCCGCCGCGTCGCGCGCGAAATGGCCGCGGCCAAAGCGGCGATGATCTATGCCTCGGTGGGCACCTGCAAGCACTATCACGCCGACCTCATGCACCGTGCGATGGCGTTATTGATGGCGCTTACCGGAAACCAGGGGCGGTCCGGCGGCGGCCTGCGATTCGGCACCTGGTGGGAGCTCACGGGCTTCGATGAGCTCTCCCAGCTGGCCGAGGTGCCCTGGTGGCAGAAGATACTGCTCAAGGTGACCGGCCGCCCGGCCGTCCGTCTCGTCGAAGACTTCATGACCAAGGAGAGCGCCAAGTCGGCGACCACTCCCTGCCTGCCGTGGCTCCACGTGCACGGTGGTTACGCCGAGATCTTTGCCACTCCCTCCTACAACGACGCGGACAACCCGCTGGGCGTAGACGATGCGATGAAGACCGCGCTCGACAAGGGGTGGATCCCCATCCATCCGGCGCCGGACAAGGAGCCCAAGGTCTTCATGTGCTGCTCGTCCAACCCGCTCAGGCGCTGGCCCGCGCCGCAGATTGCTCTCGAGCATCTGTGGCCGAAGTTCGACCTGGTCGTCAACTTGAACACGCAGATGTCCACGACCTGCCTGCAAAGCGATATAGTGCTTCCCGGGGCCGGCTACTACGAGAAAGAGGGCATCAAGTACGCCTGGGGATACATCCCCTACCTCGTGCTTGGCGACAAGGCCGTCGAGCCGCTCGGCGAATCGCGCGACGAGTGGTGGATCTTCGGCAAGCTCACCCAGCGCATTCAAGAACGCGCGCGGGCCCGGGGTATCAAGAAGCGGAAGAACTCCTTCGGAGAGAACTGCGATCTCACCAGGATCTACGACGACTGGACCGAGAATGGTGCGCTCGACCCCGAGGATCAGATGACGGCAATGGACTTCATCTTCGAGCGCTCGGAGATCACCCAGGACACGACCTGGGACGAGTCCATCGAGCGCGGGCTGGTTCCGATAAAGCGCAACGGTGGTTACACCTGGCTCAACAACATGAGCAGCGATGTCGATTTCGAGAAGCCCCTCTACCCGCACGTATGGCAGGTCGAAGAGAAAGAGTCGTGGCCGACGCTCACCGGGCGCCAGCAGTTCTACCTCGACCACGACTGGTACATGAAGGCCGGCGAAACGCTGCCGGTTCACAAGGAGCCGCCACAGGCCGGCGGCGACTATCCGCTACGTCTCACCGGCGGTCACACGCGCTGGAGCATTCACACCATATGGCGTAGCCAGCAACACATGCTGCGGCTGCAACGTGGCGAGCCCGTGCTCTACATGAACGACAAGGATGCCGAGGCCCGCGGGATCGCGGATGAAGACAGCGTACGCATCTTCAACGACGTCGGCGACTTCGAGTGCATGGTGAAGCCGGCGGCCTCCGTGCAGCGCGGGCAGGCCATCATCTATCACGGCTGGGAGAACTTTCAGTTTGCGGGGCACAAGGGCATGCAAGAGCCGGTTCCGTCTCCGTGGAAGGCGCTACATCTGGCCGGCGACTATGGGCAGCTCCACTACCGGTTCTCTTATCTCGCGCCGAACTTCGCGCCACGGGGTACCACAGTAGAGGTGGAGCGGGTCTGAGGCATTCGGTTCAGCCCGGCTGAACGGTCGAGCCCTTCCAGCGCGACTGGGAAGCGTTGCCCCTGATGTTCGTGGGCTACCTCCCTGAACCTCCAAATGGTCAGATCGACAAAGGATCAAGTCTCCAAGCTAAGAGCCGGCACGAACAGCACGAACAGCGGCCGTATCCGTCTTGCCGTAGCCGGCGTCCGTGTCCCCATCGAAGAACTCCACGACCCACGCGCCCGACTCGCGGTCCTTGAACGTAGTGGACGTCCAGTAGCCGGTCGAATGCACCAGACTGCACGTCATCACGTTGCAACCGGCACTATAGTTGTTCCAGAACGCTCCGTAAGTCGCCGCGCCCACCACCTCCGCGTTTATGAGCGACTGCAATTCGAAGAGATTCGGCAGCCGCCAATCATTGTAACCCGCAAAATTCGTGGTGTTCAGCGCGGCGATCTTTACCGCGAAGGCGTCGTCCCATTTATAGCGATCGGCCCAGTCGTGGATGCTTCCGTCGTCCGATAGCTTCTCCCACATCAGCTCCGTCACGTTATCAGTCACAGTGCCGTCGCCATTGTCCGTGAAGCTGCGCGGGACGCCCTTCTGGAACTCGCCGTCCTGGCCGGTGCCGGCGCACGCAATCACCGCACCGGTTTTGTTGTAGCACGTCGTCTGGCCGGTCGCTGGGAATTGGCCCGGGGGCGAGCACTGAAGCTCGATCTGCTGGCCGACGCCCTTCTTGAGTACCAAAAGCGCGTCCGTAGTATTAATGGTGTTGCTGTCGTTCACGTCGCCGCAGATCGACGAGGCATTGGCCGAGCTCGTGCTCAGCACCATCGTCGCCAAAACCGCGGCCGCCCTCATCGAGATTGTCTCTTGCATCGCTGCCTCCTTGTCTGCTTGTCTGAGGTTGGAACGCCCATATGAGGCTACCTGGCGTCGGCCGTTTGACATCCCGATCTCTCGCACACGGCCGGACTTCGGCTCCTCTCTTTTCGCCGTTCCTCCCGAACGCCTTGCACAGGCACCCGATCCTCGTCTATGTCCTCCGACGCGGAGCGTATTGAGCACTATCCCAAAGCCGGGGATCACACCACAGGCATAAGGGGCAGCAGGAGTCCTGTCTCTACCCTTGGAAGGCTCTACCCCTGGCTGGCGAATACGCGCAGCTCCACTATCGGTAGCCTCAGGCCGCGGCATTCTGATAAGGAAGATAGACAGCGATACGCGGCGGCAACGTGGTCCCGCGTCAGCAGTGGAGTATGGGATGAGCGATACCTCTCTTCTGGAACAGCGCCGCAACAGGGTTCTTCAGGCTGTAGCCTTGGAGAAGCCCGATCGAGTGCCGGTGGCCCTGTTGTATTCTGGCTTTGCGGCCTACGTGACCAAGACGCCCATGGCCGAGTTCGTAGAGTCGCCTGCCAAAGCAACGGAGACGATGCTGCGGGCTTACGAACTGATCGGCGGTGGGGATGCCGTGGACCTCGGTACCTTCTTCCCCTACGGACTCTCCTTCATCTTCGGAGCGAAGGTGAAGGTCCCTGGGCTCGACCGCTCCGACAACGAGATGTGGCAGGTGGTCGAGACCGAGGTGATGACGGTCGAGGACTACGACCGGATACTCGAGATGGGTTGGCCGGATTACTTCCAGGATTTCATG
>PIVZ01001023.1 GCA_003354045.1 bacterium | reverse complement strand
CGTAGCCGTGAAACCGCTATCGCTTCCCGGCTTCGCGTCCTCTACCCGGGACGTCGGCGAGGCGGCGCGACAGGTTTCTCACCACCGCAAGTTCCTGATTCGTCTCGACCTCGCCGGACAGGTTCGCCAGGCCCTCGACCGTGATGGCCGATCCGCGCAGGCAGTCGCCCGCCGAGAGGCCGTGCTCCGCGCCCAGGCTCACGAGCAAGCGGACGCTTGCGATGCCCCGAACGTTCCAGGTGCGCATGGGATCCGCCACGGTGACCGAAAGTATCATGTTTCTGTCCGGAGACGCCATTCACAGCGCGGCCCTCTCCGATCAAGATGGCCATTCGGAATGCGCCGACAGTAGCGATCGGCGGCAGCGAGGACGAAGCCACGGGAACCTCGTACTGTCGCCTGCGGAGGATTCGGGCACCGAGCCGACGTGGTGGATGGCGGTCGAGACTTCCAGGGACACCAAGGAGTGAACACAATGGCCGATGCAATCGTTACAGAGCTCCGTCAGGCAGTCTTGAACATGGATGGCGAAGGAGCCGAGCAGGCAGCAAGGGAACTAGTCGGCGCCGGGCTGGATCCGGTGGAGGGGATCAAGAGCATGGCATCCGCCATGGCGGAAATAGGCGAGAAGTTCGAGCGTGGCGAAGCGTTCGTGCCGGAGTTGCTTCTGGCCAGCGAGGCGATGAAGAGCGCGATGCCCGTGCTCGAGGATGAGATAAAGAAACGGAACGTGCAGAGAGAGAAGCTCGGCACGGTCATCTTCGGCACGGTGAAGGGCGACGTCCACGAGGTCGGCAAGGACATCGTAGCCATGATGCTTGACGTTGCCGGCTTCGACGTCATCGATCTGGGTGCCGACGTGCCGACGTCCGATTTTATCGCGGCTGCGCAATCCCACAAAGCCGATGCCATCGCCATCTCCTCATTGATGAGTACGACCATGGCCGGCCAACGCGAAGTGATCGAATTCCTGAAGGAGATGGGGTTGCGCGACAAATACAAAGTCCTGGTCGGCGGAGGGCCCGTGAGACAGGAGTGGGCAGACGAAATCGGAGCCGACGGATACGCACAAGACGCC
>PIVZ01000448.1 GCA_003354045.1 bacterium | reverse complement strand
GAAGGCCTCGAGGTAAGCGCCGAGAAGGTGCGCACTGTGGTAAACGACGCCGAGCTGGGCAACCCACCGCCCGAGCGACGCCGGCGCGCTCCGGGTGTGCGCCGCTTCGAGCGTTCGTGCCCCAACGCCATGTGGCAGACCGACATCTTCACCTTCCAGCTAAAGCGCATGTACCCGGTCTACCTCATCGGCCTCATCGACGACCACTCCCGCTACATGGTCGGCTGGGGTCTGTTCCGCCAGCAAACGGCCGAGGCGGTGCTCGAGGTCTTGAAGGGTGCCATCGGGCAGTGGGGAGCGCCGCGCGAGATCTTATCGGACAACGGCCGTCAGTTCGTCGCATGGCGCGGCGAGACGCGCTTCCAGAAGGTGCTCCGCCAGCAAGGCGTGCAGCACGTGCGCAGCGCACCGCACCACCCGATGACGCTGGGGAAGATCGAGCGCTTCTGGCAGACGATCTGGCGTGAGTTCCTCGAAGAAGCGGTCTTCTCTTCCTTCGCCGATGCCTGCCAGCGGCTCGAGCATTGGATCCACTATTACAATCACCAGCGCCCGCATCAGGGCATCGACGGTGCCTGTCCGGCCGACCGCTTCTACGGGATCGCCGACGACGTCGAAGAAGCCATAAAGCACGGATGCCAGAAGAACTCGCTGTGTCTGGCGCTCGGCCAGGAGCCGCAGCAGCCACTGTATCTGCTGGGACAGCTGGGCGGCACCGACATCCGTGTGGTACGCAAGGGAGACGATATCGAGGTGAAGGTGGGCGATGCGGTCCACGAAGTGATCCGCATGGGCGCGCCGTTCACCGTCGGGGAGGACGGGAGCTTTGGACGAATCGGTGAAGACGGTGAAATGGAAAGAACTGAGCGGCGAGGAGCGCTACCGGGTGGTGGAGATGGCGCGCAAGGCCGAGGTATCACTGAGCGAGCTGTGCCGGATGTTCTCGGTGAGCCGGCAGACGCTGTACCGAGCCATGGAGGCGACCGACCGGGCATCGACCGAGGCGTTGGAGCCGAAGAGGCCGGGGCGCAAGGCGAAGACGGCGGACGCACTACATCGGGCGGAGCTCAAGACGAGCAACGCCGAGCTGGGCAAGGAGCTCAATCACTGGAAGATGAAATACCAGGTGGCGCGCACGCTCCTGGACTTCGAGCGCAAGATGGACAGGGGACAGCCGCTACCCGGCGAGGAGGGAAAAAAAAGGAGGAGGAAGAGGAGCAAGAGTCCGAAACGCTCTCGTACGTAAGAGCAAGCGACGAGGATGGCCCCGAGTGGTGATGGCCGAGGAAATGGGCATCACGGCCGCGAGTCTTGGCCGCTGGATGAAGAGGCAGGAGAGCGAGTGCGAGGGCGCTCGCTTGGGCAGGCCCGAGGTCATACCGGCGGCGGCTCGCTGGAAGCTCCGAGAGTGCTACCTCGCCCACTACAAGCAGTGGGGCCCGCGGGTTCTAAGCCAGTGGGCACGGCGCCGCGGGCTTGGCGCGTGGAGCGCGACGACCATTGCCGGTGTGATCGAGGATCTGCGCGACGAGCCTGAGCGGCGCCCACCCACGCTCAGCTACGAGATCGTGGGATCGAACGTCATGTGGTCGGAGGACGGCACGGGGCTGAAGGAGCGCGGGCGCAAGAAGGAGCTCGTCATCGCCCAAGACGAGCACTCTCGCTTCAAGGTGGGCCATGAGCTGGCAGAGGGCCCGGCCGATGAGAAAGCGGTGTGCCGGAACCTCGAGGCGGCGTTCGCCCGGTACGGGGCACCGCTGGTGCTCAAGCACGACGGTGGATCGATCTTCCATGGAAGTCTGATCCGGCAGCTGCTGCGACGACACGGTGTGACCGAGCTTACAGGCCCGCGCCACTACCCGCAGTACAACGGCAAGAAGGAGCGCTCGATGCGCGACATCAAGAGCTTCGAGCGCTCCATGAAGAGACACGGCGGGCCGTCCTCCCTGCACGAACGGATAGAGGCTGCCGTCCACGACCTAAACCAGGAGCGGCCACGGCCGGTGCTGGGCGGATATACGGCGCGCGAGGTCTTCGAGAGAGACCATGGCCGCCTTCCACGGCGGCGTGAGTTCATAAAGGAGGTGAACCTGACGGAAAGGAAACTACGGGCCGAAGCTTTGACTCGGACCCAGCGAGAGAGCGCTCGACGAAGAGCCGTCGAGTGCGTATTATTGGATCACGGTCTCATGACGGTAATGGGTGACGTGTCACGCAATTACTCGGCTGGAGAGCGGACAAAGTAGTTGGTCGCTACAGTCTCGCACACGCGAAAAACCCGCCGCGCATTTCAGCGGCCACCAGCAACCACTGCCCGTAGCGTCCCCCGCTTAGCCCCAGTGTTTGTGCGGGCTGTGGCGCTGTGATTTGCGGGGCTGGGGCGCGGTTGCGAGTAGCCGACGCCACGCCCGTTTCTCCCTTGTCTCTCGCGTGCCCCGTCTGCTAAGATCCATCAACCCCCCACCCACGTTCTGCCCATCGTCGTTGACTGTAGTGTCAACTGTGGAGGAGAAAGCATGAGACAGTCGATTTCTTTGGCGCTGGGCGCAGCCTGCGCGCTGACACTCGGTCTTACCCAGGTGGCTCAGGCACAAACCTGCTTCGGCCAAGCAGTCACGACGGGGTGCAAGGTAAACGGAACCATAGGCGACTGCATCGGCACCCCGGGAGACGATAAAATAAAGGGCACCAGTGGGGCCGACGTTATAGTCGGTCTCGGTGGCATCGATCGGATCAAGGGGCGTAAAGGCGATGATATCCTTTGTGGAGGTGACGGCGCCGACAAGATCACGGGCGGGAACGGAATCGACCTAATCGACGCCGGTCCCGGCGACGACAGGGTAAAAGGGGGACGTCTTGACGATACTGTGCTCGGGGACGCGGGCAACGATAGATTGGGTGGTGGTCCCGACGAAGATGTCCTCGTCGGAGGTGCGGACGACGACTTGCTGTCCGGCGGGAGGGGGGTTGATACTTGTATCAGCGGCGAAACGCTGAGAAGTTGCGAACTAGACACCACGACAACAACGTCAACTACTTCGACGACAACATCGACGACGACGACATCGACGACGACGACATCGACGACGACAACATCGACGACCACGACGACCATCACGCTGTCTGTATGCGGTGTTCCTCTTCCGCCGCAGTGTGGTAGTCCGGGAAGCAGGTGCGTCTTCGTGACCTACGAGGAATGGACCGGCAACCTGGGCGGGCTTGCCGGCGCTGATCAGATATGCCAGGCTGCGGCCGCTCACAATCCGGGCCTGGAGGGCAAGAGGTTCAAGGCTTGGCTCTCGACAACGACGACGGGTCCGGCCACGCGACTCGAACACGCGAGCATTCCCTACAAGCTCCTAGACGGAACCACGATCGCCAGCGACTGGTCCAATCTCGTCGACGGAGGTCTGGACGCGCAGCTCACCATAGACGAGTGTGGTAGTGCAATCGCGGGTATCACCTGGACCGGCACGAATACCGATGGCACACCTGAGACGATCGATCCCGCCCGGACGTGCTATGAATGGACCTACGAGACGTATTCACTCGATGAAGACGGACGGGTTGGTCGCTTGTCGCAAACGAACATCGACTGGACATTCAGCGATACAAAACCCTGCCAGTATACTAATCACCTCTATTGCTTTGAGCAGCCAGAGGCACCCGTCACGACGACCACCACATCGACGACGACCACATCGACGACGACCACTACCCTCTATCCGTGTCTTCACCAGGGATGCGTCGTATTTGCCACCAGTGAGAAATACACCGGCAACCTGGGAGGACTTACGGGCGCTGACGACAAGTGCAACGCGCTAGCTCAGGCCGCAGGGCTAACCGGCTATTACCGTGCCTGGCTGAGCACGAGTACTGTCAACGCGGTTGACCGCCTGACACCGAATTCGGGGCCGTTCGTGCAACCCCCAGCCTGCGCATCGCCGGCTATCATTGCCAACGATATTCCCGATCTCATCGACGGTAACCTGGATAATGCGGTGGCGGTGGACGAGAACTGTACGATTATCCTCCCCACCCCCACGTTCAATGATACCGTATACACCTCAACCCTACAGACTGGCGAAGTGGAGACGCTCGTGCGGACTTGTGATGACTGGACCACGGCGGACAACCTCGGGCGCGCAACGATAGGGTGGGCGTCTCGGTCGGACCGCGATTGGACTCACTCATCACAATGGTCGGAATGCGATGATACGTACCGAATTTACTGCTTTGAGCGCCGGGGGAAGAAGATCGAGGCACGCGAATAAGCACGACAACGCTCAGTTTCTGTGCCTACGCGCTAGTCAGGCGTGGATGGGAGTCCAGTCCGGCTTCCACCCACACCGTCCAGCGAGACTGACCGTCGCAAGTTCGGCTGTACATTTTT
>PIVZ01000447.1 GCA_003354045.1 bacterium | reverse complement strand
GCCTGGCGCTCACCGCCGGCCAGCCGGTGAATGGCAACTGTAATCGCATCGTCGGAGAGCAACGCCGGGGGCGCCCCCTCGGCGCGCAACCCGAGCGCGGAGAGATCGCCATAGCTGCGCTCGAGGGTATCGATCAGGGCCTGGCGTTTGGGATAGGCGCTGGCGGAGCCGGCGAAATCGAGACCGAGATAGATGAGCGAGCGCTTCGGCGCGCCGAGTTCCGCGATCAAAGCGGTCAGGTCGGCGCCGCGTAGTGGCGAACCGCCCAGCCCATAGGCAACCTCGATCAAGCGCGGCTGCTCGCCTTCTGCCACGGCCGGGTATCCTGGATGCGCACTCTCACCGAAGCGCGCATTCTCTCGCGCGCGATCGAGCGCGGTGCGAAGCTCGCGCATCAACGGCCCGTCGCCCGAGAGCGGGGCATCGAGACATTCGAGCACGGCTACGGTGCGACTGCCCTTGAGGCACGCAGCGATCTCGGCACCGGGAAGCGGCCTCACAGAGCTGAGACCGAGCACCCCGACTTTCGATCCTTGCCCGGCGCGTGCGGCATCGGCAACGGCCGTAGCCGTCTCGACGGCCGACCCTTGGGCCACCAGGACGATGTCGGCATCGTCGGTGCCGTGAGCGAGCACGGACGTGTAACGACGGCCGGTCTGCGCACCGAGCGCCTGCAAAGCTTCCGCGATGATGGTGGGAACGTGAGACTCGAAGTAAGGCCGCGAGCCGGCGCGACCATGAGCCCAGCTCTCCGGACCTTGTAGGGGCGAGAGCATGAGAGGCCGCTCCAGGTCGTACATGCGCGGCACCCGCCGTCTGCTGTCTCCGAACAGAAGACGTTGCGCATCGGTCGGCGCCTCGATGGTCTGCGAGGGCTGGCCGAGATAGTCGCGCACGAACTCCTCGCCCGGCAGCAAGACGTCTTGCGCCGCCATCGCCGTCTGCTCACCGTCCATGGCGACTATGACCGGAACGAGAGCCTGCTCCGCAATGCGCCGGGCAGCAATGGTCAGATCCACGGCCTCCTGGACGCTGGCGGCAAAGAACTGTACGCACCCGCAATCCAATGCGGCCGCGTAGGCTTCGTGACCGCCGCCGAGGGCCTGGGCGTGCGCGGCCGATGCTCGGCCGGCAAGGTGGATCACCAGCGGTAGGTGCTGCCCTGCGGCCTGCGCTAGCAGGTCGCGCGCCGAGTCGAGGTCGGGCCCCGACAAGAAGACGGTGGCACGTTGACCGGACATGGCCATGCCTATTGCCGCCGCCACGGCGCCACGAGGAGACTCGGCGCTTACACTGCCGAGCGGTTGGCCAAATCCGTTTACGTCGTTGACGGCCTGTCGCCGGCTCCATGCGCGCGCGCCGGCGGCGGCCGGATAGCTGGCCGCCAGGGCGGCGCTCTCGGAAATGCACGCTTCGGTAACGGCCACGGCCGAGACTCCGTCGAGGACGGCCGCCGTTCCGGGATGCGGCGCCTCCTCAGCGGAGGAGAAGCTCAGCAGCCGGTGAAGCAATCGAAACGATGATGCAGCAAAGCTAGCCAAGGTTAACCCCTGTCAAGGAGATGGGCTCGTAGGGGGCGAACTGCCCGCCTTCCACCCACTGAATCGCACCGGTCGGGCAGCGATAGGTGGCATCCGGTGCAGCCGGGCCACCAGCGCCGTAGTCAACGACCGGTAGGTTATTGTGCATACGAATGAGCCCCGGGGCGGCATCCTGCTCGCAGCGTCCGCACGCGTCGCAGGCCACCTGGCAGATCGCGCGGGCGCCGTCGCCTTCGAGCGGCGCTTTGCACTGCACCAGCAGCGAATGCGACAGGGGCAGGATCTCGAACAGATCGCGCGGACAGGCGTCCACGCAGTCGCCGCATGCGGTGCACTTATCTACGTCCACCACCGGCAGCTTGAGCTCGTTCATGTAGATTGCGTCGAAGGTGCAAGCCACCTCGCAGTCGTCGAGCCCGAGACAACCCCACGTGCATCCCTTGCCACCTCCACCGACCACGTGGGCGGCGAGGCAGCTCTCGTAACCTTCATACTCGGCGATCTGAAGCGCCAGCCCCAAACCGCCGGCACAGTGCAGGCGCGCAGTGCGCTTTTCCTGCTTGCCAGGGTCCACACCGAGCACCGCGGCCACGGCCTCTATGCCTTCTTCACCCGAGACCGTGCAGGCGCTCGGGGCAACGGCAGATTCGAGCAGCTTCTCGGCAAAAGCCCGGCAGCCGGCTTCACCGCAGGCGCCACAGTTGGAGCCTGGAAGCATGTCCTCGATGATGTCGAGCCTGGGATCCTCCTCCACGCGGAGAAAACGGTTCGCCACCGCGAGACTCGAGCCGAAGAAGACCCCGAGGCCAGTCATTATCGCCGTTGCCAGGAGCGTCGTTTCCACGGTGCCCAGCTAGTTGAACCGCTTGTTTAACGGCTTGGCGCGCTCGACGAGATCCTGAAGGCCATCCTCGTCCATGTTCAGGGGCTTACCCGGGAAGATGCACTTGCCCGGACACTTCTCGGCCGCCTCGACGAGCTGGGCGAAGGTGTGGGCAGCCGTGCTGTCGATCTCCGCCTGCTTGTTGGCGTTGTATTTAAAAAGCGCCGGGTTGATTTTGATGCAATCGTCGCAGGTCGTGCACAGGATCTCACGGATGCAGGCATCCTCCGGCCCGTCGTCTTCTTCCTCGTCCGCTACTGGCGCCTCTTCGGCCGCGGCTTCCGCGACAGCTTCACTCGGCGCCGCATCGGCAGCCGGCCGAGCCACGGCGCTTGCGGGAACCGCCGCCAGAGCCGAGACGTCCGTGTTCAGCAGCCGCTGGGCCAATCGCTCCATCACCTCGCCGGCGGCTTCGGCCTGCGCACTCTCGACCGCAGCCACGTGCTCGGCCGCCAGCCGTTCACGCTCTGCGGCAAACTCGGCCTCGAGACGCTCGCGTTCCTTTTCGACGGCTTCGCGAACGTGCTCGTTGCGAACACCGGCCAGCTCCTGGAGTGTGCGCCAGTAGTCGAGCCGGTCGCGGCACGCGAAGGCAAGGCGCCGATCGATGGCCAGGCGTTGTAAGTCGCCCGTCGCATCAACCGCCCATATGCAGGGAATGCGCGCACCGGCCTCGGCGGCATCAAGCGTCAGATATTCGTCGATGCCGATAAGCACATCGCTCGCGCAGCGTGACGGAACCACTCGGAAGCGCTCGCGGTAACTCTCTTCGAGCAGGGCGAAATCGGCGAACGTGAAGGCCAGCTCGAGCTTGGTCTCGGCACCGTCGCCGTCCCGGCAGGGCAGCGCGTATGTCGGCCAATCCTCTCCCGGATCGGGATTGCCGCTGAAGTCAAAGCGGCGCGCCCAGGTCTGGCCGGCCTCCGGGTCATAGTGGAAGAACGGATGTGCCCTGCCCTCGAGCGCCGCGCCTGCGTGCAACCAGGCTCCCACGGCTGGCTGTCCACCTTCGCGGGTCAGGCCGCTTGCGACCGTATGCAGGGAGGTGCGCGTGGCATCCAAACTGGCCAGGAAGCCCCCGGTCAGGTGTTGCGGACGCGCGGCCGACGATTGGTGTACGAGGGCCTCACGGTGACTGACGCCGAGGTAGGCCAGCTCGAAGCGGAATCCGGACAGTGGATCTTCATCGGCGGCGAGCCCGGGGTTTGCCCCCGGCTGCACGGTGACGACGACGTTCACCGGACGGGCGGAAAGTAGCAGGCGCGAGAGCGCCAGCATGCCCGTCCCGGCCAGGTGATCGGCCGATTCGAGCGCGATGACCGGTGGCAGGCAGCCCAGCTCTTCGTCGGTGAAGGACTCCCAGCGAAGAGCCTCGATCAGTGCATCGTGGCGTCCCGGGTCGTAGCTATCGGCGAGCTCGAGTTGCGCGACGTGCACCGCGCCGAATAGTTTTGCGTAGCCCGCGACCTGCCCGTCGAATACGGCCGCAGCCGCGGCGCTCGCGCCTTCTTCGTCGGCCTGCCGATAGTCCACCCCCTCGCTTTTCCACGAGGGAGGCAACTCTTGGCCAGATACGACGGTGGCCAGCGGCGGCTCAGATTGCCCTAAATGACTCTCTATCGTCGCCAGCGCCGTTTCGATGCGCCGGCGGCGGGCGACGTCCATGAGTTCCACGCCGCGGGTCGGCCCGACCATGCGAGAGAGCTCGCCGGAGTCGAAGTAGGTCGCACTGGCAACGCCAACAGCTTCACCGAGGGCTTCGGGCCCGCGCCCTTCGGAGTCCTTCGCGCGGGCCAGACGGAGAATCTCGCGAAGTTTCCTGCAAAGCAGAGAGAGGTCGTCACGCAGGCGCGACCGGCGTTCGGCGCCGCGACGGCGCGCCGCCTGCACGAACAGCACCAAAGGAGCGTGTTCACCGAGGGCCAGGAGCTTGCCGCCATTCGGAAGAGCAGCGACCATCCGTTCGAGATCGCCGGTGC
>PIVZ01000446.1 GCA_003354045.1 bacterium | reverse complement strand
ATTCGGGATACCGTTCGGCCATGAGCGTGCAGTCCTCGCTCGTCATGCATCCGATCTACGCCTACGGCTCCGAAGAGCAGCGGCAGAAGTACCTGCCCAAGCTCGCCAGCGGCGAGTGGGTCGGCTGCTTCGGACTGACCGAGCCCGATCATGGCTCCGACCCTGGCTCGATGCAGGCAGTTGCGAAGCCGGCAGACGGTGGCTACCGGCTCAGCGGTTCGAAGACCTGGATTACGAACTCCTCGATTGCCGACGTTTTCGTGGTGTGGGCCAAGTCCGAAGCCCATGGCGGTGCCATTCGCGGCTTCGTCCTGGAGAAGGGCATGGAAGGGCTGAGCGCCCCGAAGATCGAGGGCAAGTTCTCACTGCGGGCCTCGGTCACCGGGATGATTCATATGGACGACGTCTTCGCGCCCGAAGAGAATCTGCTGCCTGGCGTCTCCGGTCTCAAGGGCCCTTTCGGGTGTCTGAACCGTGCTCGCTATGGCATTGCCTGGGGTGCAATGGGAGCGGCTGAGTTCTGCTGGCACGCGGCCAGACAGTACACGCTGGATCGCAAGCAGTTCGGCCGCCCGCTTGCCGCCACTCAGCTCATTCAGAAGAAGCTCGCCGACATGCAGACCGAGATAACTCTGGGCTTACAGGGAGCGCTTCGTGTTGGGCGATTGATGGACGAAGGGCAGGCCGCCCCCGAGATGATAAGCCTGATAAAGCGCAACAACTGCGGCAAGGCCCTCGACGTGGCTCGCGCCGCCCGCGATATGCACGGTGCCAACGGTATTGCCGACGAGTACCACGTGATCCGCCACATGATGAACCTCGAGACCGTAAACACCTACGAGGGCACCCACGACGTGCACGCCTTGATTCTCGGTCGCGCGCAGACGGGGATTCAGGCCTTTACCGGTTGACGGGCTAGTCTCCTCTGGCCAGGCCCACCTCGGTGATCGTGCAGCGCCGATTGGCTTGTCGCCCTCTGTAATCGAGCTGCCGCCGGTGCGGGCGTGGCCGTGGACGACCGAAACTGCCGGCATGTGCCGTCACCGCTCTCATGAGATATGCTGTTGGGGCCGGTCAACCGCGACTCCGAGTCTTTCTGCGCCCGCGTCAGTGGGGCGGCCGTCGGAAAGGCTTGGCGGTAGGGGCTACTGGCGTGGAGGAGCCGGCTAAGGGCAGAGAGGATGGCCAAGTACGTAGAGGAAGGCGAGAAGGACGATTCGGCCGCAGGGAAGCGGACCGAGTGGAAGGTGAAGTGGCAGACGGAGGACGGCGCGGAAGTTGCGGAGGACTCCGCATCGGCGAGTACCGGCGAGGACGACGAGGCGGGCTTTTCCGGCGAATGGAAACCCGTCGAGTTGCAGACGGCGGCCGAGCGTCTCGGTCCCAAGGCTGAAAAGAAGATACGACGCGGCTGGGTGGCCGCATTACTGAGCGCCACGCTTGCCCTGGTTTCGCCGGTCTCCGCGGCCCTGGAAGCCGAGGAAGTCTGGATAGAGCCGATCACCCTGCTGCCCGCGCTCCTGCTCTACCTGTTGGCATTCGGCCTCTACGCCAAGAACATGGTTTCGGCCATGCTGCTGTTACTCTTCGCTATCGCGGACATCGGAGTGACTCTCGCAGCGGCCGGAGGGTTGGAAGCTCCGGTGTCGGTGCTCGGGTGGGTGGGGATGCAGGCTATTTTCGCCTACCTCTACGTGGATGCTGCGAGCGGCATTGCTCTCTACCACCAGATTCGCCGTAAAAAGACGCACAAGAGCGAGAACCCGTTGACGACCATGATAGCGCAATATTTGCCGACCACCTTGGTGCTCGGTGGAGTCCTCGTCGGCGCGCTATACCTGTCACCGCAGGTCGGAGAGATGGTCTTCGGGCGTGGGCGGTCGTTTGGAAACTACGGCTGGTCGAGCGGAGGTTCGAGCAGTACACGGCGCAGGCCGGCGACGAAGAGCGCTGCCGGGGGAAGCGTGCGTTCAGTAAAGCCCGGGGGCGGTGGTGCGAGCGTGTCGAGTCGCCCGAGCAACGTAGGCGGTGTGCCGGCACGAACGGCCGCGGCGGCGGGCATCGAGTTCGGCGCGGCGGCGGACGACGAAGGGTGCGTGAAGGAGAGTCTGAGCCGACACCAGGGATGTAGAGATCCTGAGTGTTACAGTCTCAACCTGGTCTTCATCGGAGCCTGCATGGGCAAGAGCGATTCCACTCCGGGCTTCTGCGATACGGTGCCGAAGGCCGGAGATGCGCGTGCGACGGCCGAGTGGCGGGCCAATGCGTGCAGGGACGCTGGGCACGCCATCCGCCATTGCGAAGAACTCTTCAACGGCGTGCAATACCATTGCGAGAACCGCGAGGCCGGGCGAGCCGCTGGACTGGCGGCGGAGGGGGCCGCCGAATGAGCGGCAACGGGCGCGGCCAAGTGGCACCCGGAGTCGATAGGGGAGGCTCGGGCCTCTCGGGCTGCCAGATTACGAGCCCGAGTCGCGTCCAATCCGACCTGGCCGGCTGGCGGCCGAGCCACGAGCCCCAACGGCCGCCGGGCGTGGCAAACCCGTTGAAAAGGCGCGTCTTGTTCGGCAGAGCTCGGTTTTCGGCAACCCCTGAATGGCCGCTTTGGTTGACGGGAGAGGGTCAGCGGCAGTAGAAAGTTGAGCAGGGTTGGAGTGCCCGTTCGATGCGAACTCACAGGAGGAAACGATGGGGACGATTCTGAGGACAGTTGGTCTCTCGCTGATGTTGGTATGGATCGGTGCAGGGGACGCGGCGGCGTTCGGAAGCGGCGCCGGTACCGTGGTGGATGTTGCCAACGAGAAGCAGATCCGCAAACTCTACGAGAACTTCACGGCTGCGTGGAACAGTCACGAAGCCTCCGTCATGGGGCCAATGTATACGATTGATGCGGATCACATCGAACCTGATGGCACGGTGGCGAAGGGCCGGCTGGAAGTCGGGGAGCTGCTGGTCAAACAACACGCCACGGTGTTCAAGGACACGCAGCTCGAGCTGACGGTGGAGACCGTGTGGTTCATTCGCGGCGACGTGGCGCTGGTGGACGGCACCTACTCGATAAGCGGGATCCGCGGCCTCGATGGCAACGAGATTCCGGCGCGCGGCGGTCACCTGACGAGTGTTCTCATCAAGGAGCGGGAGAAGTGGGGGATAGCGGCCAGCCGGCTGATGATTCCTACCGGGCTTCCATACAAGAAGGATAAGTAGTAGGGGGCGCCTGCTGCCGCTTACGTGGGACTTTTCACCGCGTAGCGAATACAATTCGCTGGTTTACAATCAGCGAGGAGAAGACGTTACGTGTCGAATGAGAAGGCCGCGGGGCCCACGGATTTCATCCGCAATCTGGTCGCTGCCGATATCGCGGCTGGAAAGAACGACAAAAGGGTAGTCACTCGGTTTCCGCCCGAGCCCAACGGATATCTGCACATAGGGCATGCGAAGTCGGTGTGTCTGAACTTCGGGGTGGCGGACGAGAACCGAGGCGGCGTCTGCCACCTGCGATTCGACGATACCAATCCCACCACAGAGGATCACGAGTACGTAAGGGCCATCGAAGAAGACGTGCGTTGGCTCGGCTTCGATTGGGGGGATAAACAGTTCTATGCCTCGGATTACTTCGAGCGACTCTACCGGTTCGCGGTCGAGTTAGTCGAGCTTGGCAAGGCCTACATATGTGATTTGAGCGCGGCGGAGATCCGCGAGTACCGGGGAACGCTGACCGAGCCCGGCCGGCCGAGCCCGTACCGTGAACGTACGGTGGAGGAGAACCTCGACCTGTTCACACGCATGCGGGCCGGCGAGTTTGAAGACGGCAGCAGGGTGTTGCGCGCGAAGATGGACATGGCTTCGCCGGTGATCACCAATCGAGACCCGGTCATCTACAGGATTCAGAAGGTGGCGCATCACCGGACCGGGGACGACTGGTGCATCTACCCGACTTACGACTTTGCCCACTGCCTTTCGGACTCCATCGAGGGGATCACCCATTCCCTGTGCACGCTCGAGTTTGCAGACCATCGTCCCGTTTACGACTGGCTGCTCGACCAGCTCGACGTGTCGTGTCATCCGCAGCAAATCGAGTTCGCCCGGCTCAATCTCGGCTACACGGTGATGAGCAAGCGCGTACTTCGGCTGCTGGTAACCGATGGCCATGTGGCAGGCTGGGACGATCCTCGCATGCCGACCATCTCAGGCATGCGCCGGCGCGGCTACCCGCCCGAGGCGATCCGCGGATTTTGTGAAGGGGTGGGGGTAGCCAAGCGCGAGAACACAGTCCAGCCTGCACAGCTCGCGCCTTCCGTTCTCGAGCATCTCAACAAGAGCTCCCCTCGCGTCATGGGGGTGCTGCGGCCTTTGCGCGTGGTAATCGAGAACTACCCCGAAGGCCAGGTCGAAGAGCTCGA
>PIVZ01000445.1 GCA_003354045.1 bacterium | reverse complement strand
GCTCGAGTGGGCCGAACTGGTTGTTGATGTAAAGCCCCGTGAGCTTTGCGTGCTTCTCCGGCATTGGATCGAGATTCGCACCCACGCACCTCTCATCCTGCGTCGTGTCACAGCCGCAACCAGCTTGCGGGATGTTCTTCTTCGCGAGCTTGGCCTTGTAGCACACCAGGTGGTTCGTGGGGTTCCGGATCGTCGCTGGCTCCAGCGGAGCCGGGTTGTTCGTATCAGGGCCGGACAGGAACACCGGACTCCCCGACTTCGCCGTGGGATTGCAGAGCTTCGTGATCTTCTTCAGGTCGTAACGTTGCTTCTGGCTGTGGAACTGGTCCAGCACCTCGACCTGTGTGCCCTTCGGCAGCTTCGGAAGCAGCGTCCCGTCGCTGCGCTTCTTCTGGACCTTCGCCTGGTAGCAGAGGAAGTGATCCAGGTTGTGCCCCTCGGCATCCGGAGCTTGCACCGGGTTGTCGTGGTCCTTCAGCGTCGGAACGAGTACGCTCTTCGGCTTCTTCACTTCCAACAGTACGTCGTCGTTGCACTGGTTGAAGATCCGGACGCCCGTCTTCGTCTCGAACTCGGGCGTGCCCCTTATCGCCTTCACCTGGTACTCGGCCAGATGGGTGATGGCGTCCGCCACGCCCTCGTCGTTCTTGTTCGAAGGCAACCCGAGTTGCTTCGGCTTCTGAACATCGTACTGGTCGGAGCCAAACTGGTCGGAGAGCTGGACCGGCCCGAAGCGCACGAACTTGGCCGCGTCCTTCGTCGACTTCGACTTGTAGAACATGAAATGGTCGAATCCGATCTGTGTTTCGCAGCGGTCACCACTGAAGCCCGGCAAGCAACTGCACACGCCGTCGTCAATGCACTCTCCACCGTTCTCACACACCGGTATACAGACGGGTTCGGTAGGGACGGCGATCTCACAGCTCGGGCCGCTAAAGCCCAGGAGGCATACGCAGTTGCCGAACACACAATCGCCGCCATTCTGACAGGAGGGAGAGCAGACGGGACCAGTGTCCAATACACATTCCCCAGCCAGGCAGGTGAAACCAGGACCGCAGGGGGGAAGGCATTCCGACCCCCCGGAGAAACAGAAGTCCATGATGCACTCAAAGTTACCCCCGCACACCTCTTGGGCTACTTCGATGTCGCATTCTTCAGAGGGCCCGCCGAGGCAGACGTCGAGGATGCAGGTGTTGGCCGCTGGCGAGGAATCCCAGGGACCGCAGACCTGTTCGGCTGCTTCGATGTCGCAACCCTCGATCTGGGCCTGGACGAGCATCGGATCTACAAACAACATGGCCATGAGCAGGCCGCCGAACGCATGCGAGATGGTCTTCATCGTGAACCCCCTGCGTGGAAATTGGCTATGTAATGAGCTAGGCCCGAAGAAGGACCCGTCGCGAACGGCGGGTCGTTCGGCGGACGAAACTCGTCCTTGCTCGTTTAATAGGATTCGGGTCCAGGCGAGTCAATCCCGAACAACGAACCGGACCGGAAAGCCCTTCCTGCTCCCAATTCGGCACGGATTGGGACAGAAGACCCACCCGAGCCGGGGGGCGAGACACGACGGAGTCTTGGAATGCCGGGAGGGAGATTCGAACTCCCATGGGGCCGTTTCATTGCAGATCGCCGTATAGCGCCGTACGCGAACTGGGGCAAAGTGAGGCATTGTTCCTGCTTTCGTTCCTATCTCCCGTTGCATGCAGTCAAGGGGGGAGCAGCCGTGCGATGAACTCGGCGTGAGCTTCGATAACTTGATTATTTGCCGGATCGAGCCCGGTCAGGCGTCGAGATCATGCAAACCACCTGGGAAGCCGTTTGGCCGCAGGTCGCCGCCATGGCGACATCGCGACCGTACGGGGAACAATTGTAGCGTCCAGAAACGGTTGTCCGCCTAATCTGACCGAAATCACTTGAGACGTCCCCATCCTTCACGGATGAGCTCGTATCTGCTACCGATACGCGGCGAGGGATACGGGGAATGAACGGCGACCCGCACAGGGATGCACCCAACACAGCGCCCGGAGCCAAGTTGGCCCGGGAGCTCGGACTCGGTGCCGCGATGTCGATCGGCATCGGCACCATGATTTGCGCGGGTATCTTCGTGCTACCGGGGATCACCGCGGCCAAGGCCGGACCGGCGGTCGTGCTCTCTTTCGCCCTGTGTGGTTTCGTCGCGGTCTTGGTCGCGCTCTGTATGTCCGAGCTGGCGACGGGCATGCCGCTGGCCGGTGGCGGCTACCTGTTCATCGTCAGGGCCTTCGGTCCCATGCTGGGAACGGTGATGGGTTGGTGCCTGTGCCTCAGCCTGATCTTCGCGTCGGCCTTCTACATGATTGGCTTCGGATACTACATCGCAGATGTCTTGCCGGTGTCCCGCGTGTGGTTGGCTCTTGTGATGACCGCTTTGCTCACCGGGCTCAACTTCGTCGGTGCGAAGGAAGCCGGGGGCGCGCAGAACGTGATCGTCGCGGGCCTGCTGATTGCCCTCTTGGTCTTCTTCCTCCGCGCGGTAGTCGCCGTCGATCCGGCAAACCTGACTCCCCTGGTGCCCCCTGACATTGGCCTGTCGGGTTTTCTCTCGGTGATGCCGGTGTTGTTCGTCACGTTCCTCGGATTCGCCGAGATCGCCGCGGTGTCAGAGGAGATCAAGAATCCCGACCGAAACCTACCGATCGCCGTGGTAGGCTCGGTCGTCATCGTGACCGTGGTCTACTGCGCGGTGGAGTTCTGCGTCGTCGGCATGCTCCCGTACGACGACGGCCGGATGGCCAGCGAAACCGTCCTGATGGAGCTGGCTCGCATGCTCATGGGCCAGGCGGGCTACACGTTGATCTTGCTGGGCGGCATTCTGGCGACCGTGTCTTCAGCCAATGCAAGCATCATGGCGGCATCCCGGATCAGCTTCGCGATGGGACGCGACCGCCTGATGCCCGACTGGTTCAACGAGATTCACGGTCGGTTCCGAACCCCCTACCGATCGATTCTCGCCACCGGCGCCGTGACCATGCTGTTGTTGGTGTTGTTGAGCTCCCACCTCGAGCTGCTGGCGGAGATTGGCGCGTTCTTGAGTCTCCTGCTCTACGCTTTCATCTGCCTCAGTTGCATGGTCATGCGGCATACGGAGCTCGAGTGGTACAAACCCAGCTTCAAGACCCCGCTGTATCCGGCGGTCCCGATCGTCGGGCTGCTGGGCTGCATTCTGGTCATGAGCCTCACCAGCCGGCCAACTGTATTGATCAGCCTCGCGATCGTCCTCGGCGCGGTGATCTGGTACGTGCTGTTGCTGCGCAAGCACACCGAGCTGGTGGGGGCTTCCAACATCCTCCTGGAAGAGAAGGTGGTCAAGCCCCTGGTGGCCAGGGCCGAGGAGTATGCGGCAGCCAGGCGAGAGGCCTTTCCGGTCATCCTCCTACCCCTTTCGAACCCTGAACTAGAGGGATCGCTGCTGAAGGTTGGCACGGCGCTGGCCAAGGCGAGAAAAGCGCGGTTGCACCTGGCGCACGTTGTCAGCGTTCCGGTCCAGACGCCTCTCGAGGCCGGGCGTATAGAGTTCGAGCAGACGCGCAAGGAGCAGGAAACGTTGCTCGACCGGGCCACCCGGCACGTCGCGGACCAGGGGATTCGCGTCCGGGCCAATGCCTTGGTCGCGCATGACGTAGCGTCCGCTCTCCTCAATGTCGCCGATCTCGAGAAGCCGGATCTAATCTTGTTGGGGTGGCGGCGGCAGGTCCATGGGACGAATCTCACCGGGGTGGTCAAAGCGGCGAACAGTAATGTGCTAGTGCTCAAGGACAATGGCCTTAACGAGGTCCGGCGGATACTCGTGCCGATTGGCAGCGGGTTGCATTGGCAACTCGCGTTGCCGGTGGCGCAGCAACTGGCCGAGCAATGGAATGCCACCATCACCGCCATGACCGTGCAGAAGGGTCGAGGATTCTCCGCCGCGACGTCAGACTCCGATCGCGCAAGCCTGCGCCTGTTTCAAGGCCTCGCCGAAGACTTCGTGCGCAGTACCCTGGATGAGGCCGGCGTGACAGCGGACATCGTCGCGGCTACCAGCACCGACATAGCACAGGCGATAATCGACACGGCCGACGGACACGACCTGATCGTCATCGGGTCGTCGGAGGAATGGGTCGTCCGGCAGTGGTTGTTTGGTTCCCTTCCCGACAGGGTTGCCACGCGCGCCTCGGCGTCGGTTCTCATGGTCCGCTCGGGCGAGTGATCAACGTCAACGGTTCTGTCAACTTCAGCGAGCGATCGGCAAGATGGCCAGGTGAAAGATCCAATATCTAGATACCGCGGCTATCGATTTCCGCCGGAGATCATCAGTCATGCTGTATGGCTGTACTATAGGTTTTCACTCAGCTTCCGCGACGTCGAGGATCTCCTTGCAGAGCGTGGGATCACCGTCTC
>PIVZ01001022.1 GCA_003354045.1 bacterium | reverse complement strand
CAAGCCCATCAAGCGCTCGAAGAACGTCTGGAACTCGTCGCCTTTCGCTCGGAGGAAAGCGATCTCAAACCTTAGCTCGTAGTAGGCGTCTTGTAGAGTCATGACTTACGCGTCTGTTGATTTCATTTTCGATTTATCGAGAAGGCAAAGAGGCATAACATAGTATTGTGCCGCGGCATCTACATCTATATGCTTGCATCCACATCTGTATGCTTGCATCTACATGTGGATGCTTTTACACGATCCGGTCCTCCAAGCCCAGGGCCACGATCCGGTCGTACCGGACCCTGCCAGGCCCGCTTCTTGGGGTTCCACCGTCCGCCCGCGTCCTTCAACGCGTCGCGGAGCTCTGTTTCCTGCCACTGCACCTGCACGTCTACGACCTCCTTTCCTTCCGGACTCCGAGCTTCCGGCCACCATGGCGCTTCCTCGACAACGAGCTCGATGGTCTTGAGCCGCCTGGAGCGGCTCTCGTCGTAGCGGTAGCGCACGCAGATCAGCCGATCACCGTACTCTTTGTGGAGCTTCTTCGTGCCCCGCTGGCCCGGCCTTAAGCTTAGCCGAGTCCGTGCCGTCTCCGCAAGGGCCGGCGGGCGTTTCCGCGGATCTGGGGTCCTACTCGTCCTCCTCGACATCACTCTGCTCCTTCCGTTTCGCCTTCTGAAACAGGATGTCTGCTTGGCCGTGTTGCGCCGTCCGCGCCGCACCCGGGCATACCCCGCCGAGCTCGCTGCGGTCTCTACCCCTATATCGACGTGAAAACGCCGGAGAATCTCACGGCGATTCGTCCCAGCCTGGTAGGTTCTGCCCCCGCAGGCGTCCGGATCCCGAGAAGAGCGACCCGGAGAAGAGCGACCCGGGGAAGAGCGGGATGTGCGCCCGGCACAGACGGGTGACTCCGTCACCCGGGGCGGGCGGGACGCCCGCGCTCCCAGTGAAGATGGAGGGCTCCCCCCTGGGCGACACACCGAGCCCCCGAGAATCCGGAACCGCGGTCAGGGATGCCCACGCGCGACGAGCTCAAGCGACGTAAGCGCGAGATCGCGGCGGTTGAGGCCGAGGTCGCGGCGAGCGAGCCCCTTGAGGTG
>PIVZ01000444.1 GCA_003354045.1 bacterium | reverse complement strand
TCGATTCGGAGGACGGGCGTTTGGGTGACTCGAGTCTCGAATGGAGTTCAGATCTGGACGGCATTCTGGGAATGGGCAGTGAGCTCGAGGTGGCGGCCAGTGCGCTTACGCCGAGCACTCATACGATCAGCCTCACTGCAACGGATAGTGCTGGGGCCTCTGCCTCGGCAGAGATTCGGCTTCGCGTCGTAACAAGGCTGAATCCGCTTGAGGGGCCCGGCCATTTTCTTTGCTATTCGACGCAGCGTGTGCGCGGCCAAGGCGGTTTAGCGCCGGTGAGCCCCGTGTTACTCACGAACGGCGACTTTGATCATGACGTGAGCGTGCGGGATACCAAGCGCCTGTGCACGCCCGCCCGCGTAAATGGTCAGATGCCCGGCGAGCCCTATACCCATTTGCTCGCCCGGCGAATCCGTCGCTTGCCCGGTGAAACACGTGCGCGACGCATGAATGATGTCAAGATCGACAACGCCTTGGTTTCCTTCGAGTTGACACGGAAAGGAGTGCGCTTGCTGATGACGCCGGCGGAAAAAAGTCTTTCTGGACCCGCCCCATCACCCAACGCGCTAGCTAGCGTGCTGGACGATTATCGCTGCTATAAAGCTAACGCCCGGCCACGAAACTTTCCCAAGAATCTCGAAGTCTCGGTCGAGGACCAGTTCACGCTCGGGGCAAAGCGCTTCCGGCTGCGTCGCCCGAAGCATCTCTGTGAACCGGTGGGAATCGACGGCGAAACCATCTTCAACGATCAGGCAGCACTACTCTGCTACCGGGTGAAGGGAGCCAGCGGCGAGCCATCGCATCCCCGCGTCTCCGACGTGCACGTAAACGGACGCTATGGAGATCAAGCGCTCGATATACTCGCGGAGAAGGAACTCTGCATCGTTTCGAACTCCATTCCGAATCTGTGCGGCGACAATGAAGTGAACAACTTCTATGAGGAGTGTGATGGGACGGACGACGAGCGTTGCCCCGGTTTCTGCCTGAAAGACTGTACCTGCAAAAACAGTGACCGCTGCGACGACCCCGTTGTGCTCGACGCCCGCTTCCATGGATTCCAGCATAGCGATGATGCAACTGTGGCAGCTGATGATCCGTCGCTTACCTGTTGGGGCAGTTATTCTCATAGTGTTTGGTACGAGTTCACCGCTCCCTCGCGCGGGCACCTGCGCAGTCATGCGGCCGGGAGCGATTACGATACCGCGGTCGCGGTGTACGAGGGAGCATGCGGGAGCCTGAGTGAGGTGGCATGCATTGCCGATCCCGCCGACGAAATCAGTCTCGACGTCGAAGCGGGCGAGACCTACCGCATCTTGGTGGCAAGCACCGAAGGCTCAGGCGGATCGCTGGGGTTTTTCTTCGAGTACGACGAAGCCATAGATAACGATCTCTGTAGTGGCGCCGAGGTCGTTACCCTGTCGCCTGATTACCCCGTGGCGGCTGCCGATTGGGCGGCAGGTGCGACAAAGACCCCGGACGAGCCACCGATCTACTGTGGTTCTGGAGAACAGAGCCTCTGGTACCGCTTCACCGCCTCGGCGAGCGGGACGGTTTGGATCGACAGCTACGAGAGCGAATACGACACGGTGTTGGCGCTTTTCTACGGCAGCGATTGCGGCAGCCTGAGCATCGATTCCTGCAACGTCGATGCTTTTGACGAAGCGCCCCAATCCTTTGTTGCCGCCGATGTAAGCGCGGGGGACACCTGGTTCGTCAGCATAAGCGCCTACCGCACGACGCCGGCGACTATCGCCTGGCTGACCTTCGAGTTCTTCCCGGATTGACGGAGGCGGCGCGATCGGTCGTCGTGCTGGTCGGTTAGTGCGTCCGCACTACACCGCGTGGCTGAGATGGCCTTGGTCGATCCCGTCAAATGACCCGGTCACGCGTGACTTAGAGCAGGACAAGGCAGCCGGACAGCACGGGATCTCCTAACCCGGCGAAGAATTGCGGCTCCTGGAGAGGCAGTCTTTTCCTCGCCATCCAGGGTTGACAGCGTCAGATATAGATGTAGAATACAACCATTGTAAGATGCAGGCGATGAGGAAAACCAGCGAGTCCCGGACCGCCGGGTTCAGGGAGGCGCTCTCGGAGTGCTACCAGCGTTTCAACGCTCTACAGAGAGACGAGAAGCGTTGCTACGGCGTTACGATGTCACAGTGCGTGACACTCGAGGTGCTTCTCGGGGAGGGGCAGATGACGGTGCGGCGACTGGCCGCGCGGCTCGGCCTCGACACCAGCACGGTGACGCGGGTGGTTGACGTCTTGGTGCGCGACGAGTTGCTCGTTCGCAGGCGAGACGAGAAGAAGGACCGGCGCCGGGTGTTCGTATCTCTCACTGCAAACGGACGAGTGTTGGCGGGGAAGCTGAAGCAATGCGGCGATGACTACTGCGATCGTATCCTTTCGAAGATCGCCCCTGAGCGCCGCGATGACGTGGTATTGGCCCTTCGCATGTTGGTGGAGGCCATAGACGACCTGCCCGCGGCCTGCGGGCAGATGACGACAGGAGACGACAATGGACTTGGAAAAGCGTCCTGAAGATCCCGATCAGCTCCGGGAGATGGTCAAGCAGGGCTACACCGAGGTGGTGACCCGTGCGACGAGCTGCTGCGGGCCGGCGCCGGTGGATGCCGACGAGGTCGGCCGCAAGATCGGCTACAGTGCGGACGAGCTCGAGGCGGTGCCCGATGGAGCCAACCTCGGCGTGGGCTGCGGCAACCCGACGGCGATCGATACGCTCAAAGCGGGAGAGACGGTCGTCGATCTCGGCTCCGGTGCCGGCATGGACGCCTTCCTGGCCGCGCGACAGGTGGGGCCCACCGGCAATGTGATCGGTGTGGACATGACCGATGCGATGCTCGAGAAGGCCCGCGAGAACGCGAGCAAGGCCGGCGCGACCAACGTCGAGTTTCGCAAGGGCAACATCGAGGCGCTGCCGATCGAAGACGAGAGCGTAGACGCCATCATTTCCAACTGCGTGATCAACCTGTCCCCGGAGAAGGACAAGGTTTTCCGCGAAGCCTATCGCGTGCTCAGGCCAGGGGGCCGCGTGATGGTTTCCGATGTGGTGCTCGACCGTGAGCTGCCCGCGGAGGTCTTACAGAGCGTCGATGCCTACGTGGGCTGCGTCGGTGGCGCCAGCCTCAGGAGCGTCTACCTTCAGACCATCGAAGACGCCGGCTTCAGCGAGGTACGGGTGGATGGAGAGCGCAACTTCGGCAGCGTGCTCTCACTCGACGATCCGATGGTGGCCGAAGCCGTGGAACGTCTGGGCGCCACAGCCGAGGAGGCCAGAGACTTCCTCAGTGCGGTGACCAGCTTGCAGGTCTTCGCCCGAAAGTAACGGCAACGCCGGCCTCATCTGAGACCGGCGTTACCTCGAGGTCCGCGGCGGTTGCTCCTCCTCCCTCGGTGAAAGTGCAAGGGCAATGCGGGAAAGCCCTTTTCACCGGGATCAGCGACCGCCGCGGATCAACTCGGCCACGTCGAAGAACTCCGGCGTGAGCCCGACCTTGGGACCCATGTTCCAGTACCAGCCTTCCTCGCCGGGGAACTGGTGGCTCGGAAGGGCCGAGCGTGTGGCGTGCACGAGCTGCATGTCCACCATCGTTATGTTCGGGATGAAGCCGGTCTCGTAGTCGTAGACCGAGACCTTGGCCCCTTCGAACGGCTTGTTGCCCACGTTGATGCCGTTTATCCAGATCTTCCACAGTTCCATGTTGCGGTCGTAGATATCGGTCGAGGGCGTGTAGAAGGCCTCTTTGTCGATGAAGAGGATACGCTTGCCGTAGGCGTACTGGGGGAACTTGGAGATAGCCTCGAGAATCCACACCTCGCGTTTCTCCCAGCTGTCGCAAAACACGAAGTCACCCTCGCCTTCACACCAGTGAGCAGGCCAGCGTTTCCCGTGGACGGCGGCAAGGATGGTGCGCTCACCGAGGAAGCGCCAGTGCGCCCACGCCGGGTTACCGGCGTATCCGCCGTAGCTGTCCATGTCGATGTCCTGGCCGAACAGCGCGTCGCTGCGCTGCGCTGCAGACAGTCGCCGTACGCGGCGAAGCTGCGGCAGGTATAGCCAGGTGTCGTCCATGCGCGCGGGATCCTGGTAACGCGCCAGGGTCGAGCCGATGCCCTTCAAGTCGAAGGGGTCGATGATCGGGTGAAGGGACTCGCGGTAGCGAAAGCCTTCCGGGTTGTCCTCGAAGGCCGGCTTGGGCTCGACGTGGACGCGGCCGTTGTACATCAGGCGCCTGAGGTGCTCGAGCACGAAGTGCCGCTCGATGTGCATGCCGTTGGGCGTGATGTGACCGGTATCGGCGTCGAAGTAGCGCACCGTGAAATCGTCGGTCACGTAGGGATTGTAGTAGTAGTTCCACATGATCTTCTCGGCGACCTGTGGATCGGTAGGGTCGAGCTCGATGAAGGGCT
>PIVZ01000443.1 GCA_003354045.1 bacterium | reverse complement strand
ATTCTGTGTGGATGTGGCCGCGGACGGAGAGACCACAACCAAGCGGCTACCGCTCTACGTCGTCAAAGATCTCGACAAGATGGTCGATGCCGAAGCTCTCCTGCGTGAGCGCGAGGTTCCGGAGCCACCCTACTGGGCTCTGGTGTGGATAGGGGCACGGGCCGTGGCTTCACACGTACTGGCCGACCCGCCGGCTGCCGGTGTCCGCGTTCTCGACCTGGGTTGCGGACTCGGATTGTGTGGTGTTGCGGCAGGTCTCGGCGGCGCGGAGGTCGTGTTCGCCGACTACGTCGAGCCGTGCCTCGAATTCGCGCACGCAAGCGCCGAGCTAAACGCCCTGCCCTGCCACGAGGTCAAGCGTGTGGACTTCACTCGCGACCGCCTGGAAGAGCGCTTCGACCTCATCTTGGCTGCCGACATAGTCTACGATCCCGCACACTACGCCCCGCTGGCGGACTTTCTGGAGCACCATCTCACCGGCGGCGGGACGATACTGCTAACGGAGAGCCTGCGCGCCGACGCGCGCATCTTCTTGGAGATCATGAAGAGTAAGGGATTTGCCGACGTAAAGACGGCCGTGTGGATACCAGAGGAAGGACGGCCGGAGAGAACCTGGGTGCACCGGCTCACGCGACCGGTTCGCTGAGAATCAGGGCAAGCCCGCCTCGTCCTGCACCTGCTGTTCGGCACGCTCTACCTCGAGACCCATGCGCTCCTCGGCCGCGCTCTTCTTGACCCGACCGCGGTCGAGCACCGGACCATCGTGCCAGTCACCGTGCTCCGGGTCCCAAACCTTGCCGGGAGCGGCAACCCCCGTACCGTCGTGCCCCCCGCCAACGACATGCCAATGCCCGTGCTCGGTGGACCACACCCGCATCACTCCGGAGGTCACCACCTTCTCACCGGGGAGGAAACTTCGTGCCACGGCCACGGCACCAATCACCAACACGATGCCGACAGCGTACATAGCTACGCGAAAGAACGTATCGGTGCTCTCCGGTTGCTCGACACCGCAGCACCGCTTGTATTTCTCGCCGCTGCCGCAGGGGCAGGGCTCGTTTCGCCCAACGCTCATGACTCGGTCTCCTCAGACCCAAATTAGGCCACTCAGTCCGACTAGGCCAGCTTTGCCCCACCCAGAGTGGATCTTCGCCTCACCAGGGTAGGCCGGTGGCCGAGATCTCGCGGCCGCCTGGATGCTGCAGCGGCCGAGATCTCGCGGCGGCGGCCATGATACGAACCGCGGGGCGCTTCCGCGCCGTGGGGGCCTTTGTTATAGAGGTCGCTCATGGGTGCAGCCGGGAGCGCGAGCAGTCTCCTCGAACGAACGCCGCACGCGCCCGTCCTGTCACGCGAACAGGCGGAGCAATCGACGTCGATACGCCCTTTGGCCTAAATCTCATTATAAAACAGGGAGTTCAGGGACGATGCTCAAGTACCACAAGATAGCCCGCCTGGCTTCTGGATGCCTTGCCGCCGGTGCTGTCGCGGCCGGCTGCGCAAGTTTCGACCCGCTGGTGACACTGCCTCCGGAGATTCCCGAGCACGTGCTCATCCGCGACGTTGCCGTTCTCGACGTCATCACCGGCTCGCGCGTCGAGCGACGTGACGTTCTGATCTCCGGCAATCGCATTACCCGCATAGCCGGCGGCGGCAGCATCGAGCCGCCGCCGCGAGCGCTGGCGATCGACGGCACCGGTGCCACGCTGCTTCCAGGCCTCATCGACGCTCACGCGCATATCGCCAACGGTCCGGCACCGAGTTGGCTCGGCAAGATGCCAAACCCGGAAGCCAACCTCCTCTCCTACCTCTACTGTGGCGTAACGACCGTTTTCGACCCCGGCGGTCTCATCACGCAGACTTTCGAGCGTCGTGAGCGCCTGGCATCGGGCGAGCTGCTCGGCCCGACACTCTATACTGCGGGGCCGGTCATCACCGCCCCCGACGGTCATCCCATTGGTTTCATCAATGCACTGGCGCCTTGGTGGATCCGCTGGTACATCCGCCCGCGTGCGACGTCGGAGGTGAACTCGCCCGAGGAGGCACGAAGCTCCGTGACCGAGCTCGATCGTGCGGGCGCGGACTTCATCAAGCTAATCGTCGACAGCATCCCCGCGGACTCCCCGCGTCTGCGAGGGCCCGTCATCGAAGCAGCCGTTGACGAGGCTCATCGCAGGGGCCTGCGCGCCGTGGCGCACATCGGCACCACGCGCGACGCTCTCGATGCAGCCGAGGCCGGTGCCGACGCGTGGATGCACGGCGTCTACAAAGAGCACATACCGGAGGAATCCATCCGTGCGATGGCCTCCTACGACATACCGGTGGTGGTCACGATGGTCGTTTTCGAGAGCTACGCACTGCTCGGCCAAGGCCAGCGCGAGCCGAGCCCGCTGGAGCTTGAAACGGCGGAGGCGGACCTGCTCGCTGCTTTCAACGACGTGCCTGACAGTGCCGTTCCAGACGGTTTCGCGGACTACATGGAAACGCTCCGGAGGGAGCGATTGAACTGGCGCGACAACGTACGCCGCCTACACCAGGCCGGCGTGCAGATCCTGGTCGGCAGCGACGCCCAGAGCGGTGTCTTTCCGGGACCCGGCCTGCACCGAGAACTCGCACTACTCGTCGAATCCGGCCTCTCGCCGGCCGAAGCAATCGGAGCGGCGACGGTGGATGCTGCGCGCTTCCTGACGGCCGAGGAGTCTCCTGATTTCGGCATCCTGGCCGAGGGCAAGCGCGCCGACCTGCTGCTGGTCAACGGCAACCCCCTGGACGACGTGGCGGTGCTCTCGCGAATCCGGGCAGTCATCAAGAACGGCGTCGTGCTCGACCGTCATCCGGTAAAACAGCAGGGATAGAGCTCTCACGACCGACTAACTGCCGGAGCGCGCCGCGATGAGTTCAGACATGCTTGGCACGGATTGCTTGGTGTTCAGTCCGGGCTAAAGTCGCCCGGTTTAGACAGGAGGCCACGGCTAGATGGCACGAATAAACGACAACTATCTCAAGCTCGCAGCGGGGTACCTGTTCCCCGAAATCGGCAGGCGCACGGGCTTGTTTCGCGAGGCCAACCCCGACGCCGAGATCATTCGCCTCGGCATCGGCGACGTGGTCCTACCGTTGCCCGAGAGCGTCCGCGAGGCCATGCACCGCGCCATCGACGAAATGGGAACCGAAGCGGGATTTCGCGGCTACGGCCCGGAGCAGGGCTACGGCTTCCTGCGCGAGGCAATCGCCGCTGGCGACTTCGGCGAGCGCGGGGTCGAGGTGGCGGCCGACGAGATATTCGTCTCGGACGGCTCCAAGTGCGACAGCGGCAACATCCAGGAGATCTTCTCGTCCGAAGCGCGCGTCGCCATCCCCGACCCCGTCTATCCGGTCTACCTGGACACCAACGTCATGGCGGGGCGCACCGGGCCGGCCGACGAACGCGGCGCCTACGAGGGCATCGTTTACCTGCCCTGCACGGCGGCAAACGGATTCTGTCCGCAGCCGCCCTCCGAGCCCGTGGACTTCGTCTATCTGTGCTCCCCGAACAACCCGACGGGTAGTGTGGCCACCCGCGAGGCCTTGACCGAATGGGTTGCCTACGCCAAGGCCAACGACGCAGTACTGCTCTTCGACGCCGCCTACGAGGCTTACATTACCGAGGATCACGTTCCTCACTCGATATACGAGGTTCCGGGGGCGCGCGAGGTGGCCATCGAGTTCCGCAGCTTCTCCAAGAGTGCCGGGTTCACGGGCGTTCGTTGCGCCTACACCGTGGTGCCAAGGGAGATCGAGGGGCGGGCGGGCGACGGCTCTCGCATTGGTCTGCAAGGGCTATGGAGCCGGCGCCTTTCCACCAAGTTCAACGGGGCCTCCTACCCCGTCCAGGCCGGTGCGGCCGCCGTATACACGGAGACCGGCAAAGCGGAGGTCCGCGAGCGGGTCGAGTACTACATGACCAACGCGGCAATCATCCGCGAGGGGCTTGCGGCGGCGGGCCTGCGCACTTACGGCGGTGTGAACGCTCCGTACGTTTGGCTCGAGACGCCGCGCGGGATGGGCTCGTGGGATTTCTTCGACCAGCTACTGGAGCAGGCCCATGTGGTCGGTACGCCCGGCGCCGGATTCGGCTCCTGTGGCGAGGGGTATTTCCGCCTGTCAGCCTTTGGCAAGCGCGAGCAGGTCGAAGAGGCCATCGAGCGTATTCGAGCCAATCTGGCGACCTGAGGGACGGTCTGAGCACCGAGCGCGGGTTGCTCCAAGCAGCGCGGTCGCGTAATGAGTGCAGAGCCTCCTTGCTGCGGCCGGGCACGGAGACGACAAGGCCTGTGACATCTGATCACCGGCTCCCGGCCGGAGCGACGGCCGCGGTATTGCGAACGCGCGTGGCAAGCCGGTCCGAGCTATACTGGATGGGCGGATTCGAAGATCGGAAGGAGAAAACCTATGAG
>PIVZ01000022.1 GCA_003354045.1 bacterium | reverse complement strand
TGCGCCGCTCCAGAAGCTGCGCCGAGTTGCGGATGATTCCCAGCGGCGTGCGGATCTCATGCGCCAGGCCCGCAGCCAGCTCGCCCAGGAAGGCCAGCTTGGACGACTGCACGAGCTCGTCATGGGCGGTCGAAATATTCTCGACCATCTTCTGAAACGACAGCGCCAGCTCGCCGACCTCGTCGTGCGAACGCGGCGGCGGAACCTCCTCGAGAACTCCGGTGTCCGCTATACGAGCGGTAATGGCGGTCAGCTCCTTTATCGGCCGCGATATATTCGAAGAGATCAGCCAGGCAAGCAACAGGCCCACAACGGCCACGACCGATCCGGAAAGCAACATCTCCGTCCGCATCTCGGCCACGGGTGCCAGGGCGATCCGTAGCGGCACAGTGCCCATGAGCCGCCATCCCAGGTCTCCCAGGGCAGGGTCGGAGGCCAGCTTGACTTCGCTGACGACGAGCTCGTCGCCTTCCGCGTCGTGTGCCTTGTAGACGTCAGGATCGCCCCCTCCGTCGTCCTCACGCGGGTTCTCGCCGGCGATAGACCACCGTGGCAGCGTCGACCCGTCGGCCGAACCATTCGGCCCGGCAATCACGCTTCCCGCTTCGGTAACAAGCCACAGTTGGTGGTCGTGATGCCCCGGCCGCGCATGGACGAGAGCCTGCAGAACGGATCGATCGAGCATGGCGACCAGGGTCCCGAGGTACGAGCCGTGATGATCGGGATTGGGAATTGGCACCGCTATCTTCACGTAGATTGCGCGATGTCCCGTCGAGTAGGCCACATCCACCGGCGTGACCTGGGACGATGGCGCAACCGACAACGACGTCCCTGAAATCTTCATGAAACTCTTGCCTATGTGTGACGGCTCGCTCGAGGCTCTGCACGTGCCGCCGTCGTCAAAGGCCATGACGTCGAGGTAGACGCCGTAGTTCTGGTGAACCGTTTGCAGGAACTGAGAGATCGATTTGTCCATGTCACGTACGACCATTTCGCGCATGATCGCGAGCCGCGCCCAGCTGCGCGCGTTCTGTACGTGGTCGAGCAGCAGTTGCTGAATTGCCTCGCCCGCGGTTTCCGTCTCGTCGGCGAGCTCCTCACGAAGTGACGGCTCCATTGCATCGCGCGCCGCAGAAAACACCAGCATGCCGTACATGACCGTGGGCAGCACCAAGATCACGGCCGCGTAAATCAGCAGCTTGCCCCGTATGGTCAGCGACAAACGCTGAGCGCGTGCGAATCCGTCAGTCATCGAACACGACCGTGATCTCTTTCACGGTCTCATCCACGTACGCACGCGGTATGTAGCCGACTGCGTGCCGCGTTTCGGCAACGTAGGCGCGCACGGCTTCTGACGAGCGCAGCACCGGCGGCGGAAGGATCCCGCGGAAGTACTGGCGGTTCCAGAAGGTCCCCAGAACGTCTACGTCGGTCCGCAACACCCGTTTGGTGAACTCCTCGCGCACGCCGCTGTCGAAGGGCTGGTTGACGGGCAATAGATGGGTATCGTCGGGCCAGAACCGAACTGTTCTGCGAAAGATGCGCTCGAGGTGCGAGCGGGTCAGCGATGAGACGGCGTTGTCGTGGTTTACTATGACCGCAAAGCCGAGGCTGTCACCGGCAGTAACCGGCCGCGCGACCAGCAGCGCCAGCACCAACAGCCCCAACCTGGCAATCCATCGCACCATGGTCAGAACAGAATCGCGTAAGAAGAAATGAACCCGTTGCCGCCGCTGCCGAGGTCGCGCGCGCCGACGACTCCTTCCATCTTGATGATCGAGCTCGGGCCGGGCTTGTAGCCGATTCCGAACACGACCGGACTTCCGCTCGTGCCCTCGAGCTTCACGTGCTCGTAGCGCACGAAGGGATGAAAGCCGTGGCCGGCGTGATGGACGGCCTGTCCGTAAGCACCCCAGGTAGTCCTGCCAATCCCGTCGGGGTCGTTGACCGCGAACTCGGAGGTCAGCTCCCAATCGTCATTTTCGAAGATGAAGTCGGCGCCGATCGTGCTCTCCCAACGTTTCTCACGCTCGTCCTCGAAACGAAGGTAGGAGGTGGCCACATGCCAGCGCTGCTGGCCGCCGAATTGAAGCCGTCCGCCGAAGGCACGCTCGGCCTGCTGCATGTCCTCGGTCTCGTCGAGATGGTCGGTAGCCTGGCCAAACACCGTGGCCACGACGTCGAATGCGCCGACCCGCATCGGGCTATCGACCTGCAGACCCGTCATGGCAGTGTCGAAGAAGTACTTGGTGGCTAGCGGTCTCGATGTCGTCCATACCAGCGGGGCGGCGTGTATCGTGTTCCATATACCCACCGGGGTCAGTAGCTGACCGACCCGTAAGCGAAACGCCGGCGACGGCTCGTACTCGAGCGACAAGCGCTCCAGAGTGAATATCCGCCGCCCGGCGTGAAAGCCGTCGTCTTCGAGACGGACAACGTCTACGAGCTCGAACTCACCGAAGACGCGAACGGCAGGCCGTGGGTTATAGGTCAGAAACAGAGCCAGGCCTTCTAGCAGGAGCTGATGCTCCTTTTGATCGGTAACGTGGAGTTCCAGCGCCAGGTAGCCGCTGATACCGAGCTGACCGTCAAGAGCGGTGTGCTCGCGCCCGGGCTCGAATGATTCGTCCGCCCAGGTAACCTCACCGCATAGAAAGACCGCAAGGCACGCGAGGAAAGCCAACGCGGCTCGCACAGCAGATCGTCCACGCATGATCGGGTGGAGCGAAAAGCGAGCGCCGCACGGGTTACAACTACTTGAACCGACCATGCCCTCGGAAAGCTAGCGCGGCCACGCGCCTTTGACCACTGGAAATGGCCGGGCGGTGCCAACCCGCTTGGCCCCATCGGTTCCCGGCCCGCACAGCCAGGGAGCTCAGGGTGCGGACAAACTCCATGGGCTCGGCCCCGCGGCCGGGAAGTGCGCGCCAGGCCTTGGCAACCATCGGCCAGTTGCTCCGCCTTGGCACGGGGCTTGCGTTGCGACTACTGATGGTGTCGCGTCAGGTCAGCGAAATCGCTGCCCTGACCGCCGCTAACCACGCAAGAACCGGCACTACCGTGCATATTCTTGCACGGCGCTGGTTTGCGATCACCAGAGCCCTTGATGTGGACGCGCCGTACCGAGGGGGGCGCGTCCGTTGGTCGCGGGCTTGAAGCACCGGTTCGAGGCGATAGGCCAGGCGAGTTAACGCCGTAATTGTCCGGGGGGAGAATCGCGGGCCTATCGCCTCGAAAAAAAAGGACAGGTACATTTTTCTCAGAGGAAAATGTACCTGTCCCTTTTTTTCGCGTGCGGACTGGCGAATAGTCCGGTCACACCCAGCGGAAGGAGTAGGTCTTTACCAGCAGGACTACCTCCGTGCCGCGCTCGAGCCCGAGAGCATCAACGCTGCCCGAGGTAATCTCGGCCCGAATGAGCTGGCCCACGTCGGCCGTGAGCAGCCAACGGTCGCCTAGCTCGACGAGTTGCGTGATGGTTCCGCGCAGCGCGTTGCGCGCCGATAGTCCCTGCGGTACCTCGCGAGCGACCATCACGTCCTGCGGCCGAACCGCGATATAGGCCTGCTCGCCCGCTTGCAGATCGGATTTCGGTACCACCAGATCGTGCGCCGCCAGGGTGACCGCGGTCACGTCTTTTTCGTGCGCTCTCACCTTCACTTCGAGCACGCTCTCCAATCCCAGACGCGTAGCCAGTTCGAAGCAGCGCTCGTCGCGCAGCGCCTCGAAGACGTCTCCATGGGCGAGTACCTCGCCGCGATCCATTACCACCACTCGAGAAGTGAGCTCCTGGATCTCCGAGAGGGCATGACTGACGTAGAGTATCGGAACGGCAAGTTCGTCGCGTATACGCGCGAGGAAGCCCAGCACCGAACGCCGCAACCCCGCGTCAAGCGCGCTCACCGGCTCATCGAGCAGGAGCAGCCTGGGAGAGCAGAGCAGCGCACGCCCAAGAGCCAGCCGCTGCGCTTCGCCGCCGGAAAGTCCTTGGACGGGGCGGTCGAGAAGCTGCTCGAGCTCGAGCAGCTCGACGATGCGCTCCGGAGTTATGCTGCGTTGGTGCGGCTGGCGCAGACGCCAGCCGTAGAGCAGATTGGAGCGCACCGACAGATGCGGGAACAGCCGCGCCTCCTGGAACACGTAGCCGATGTTGCGCCGCTCGGGGGCAACGTCGATGCCGGCCGCCCGGTCGAACACCTTGGTACCGCCGATGCTGACACTGCCCTCGTCCGGCGCCCGCAGGCCGGCCAGGATTTCCAGCAGCGTGCTCTTACCCGCACCCGACGGTCCGAATATGCCGGTAACCCCGTCGCCGAGCTCGAGCTGGGCGCTGAGCTCGAAGCCGGGAAAGCGAAGTACGACGTCCAGCGCGATCACCTCAGCCGCCCTCCCGCTTGGCCGCTGCGGCACGGCGAACCATCCACTCGCTCAAGGCCAGCGCAACGAAGGAGACAACGACCGATATGACCACCAGGCGCAGCGCCTGCGGCTGTCCGTCCGGCCGCTGCGCCGCCGTGTATATCGCCAACGGCAAAGTGCGGGTGCGCCCGGCGATGTTGCCTGCCAGCATCACCGTGGCGCCGAATTCGCCAACGCTACGGGCAAAGGCCAGCATCGCGCCGGCCAGCAACCCCGGCAGGCTTAGCGGTAGGGTGATGCCGAAGAACACCCGTAGCGGGCCGGCACCGAGCGTGCGTGCGGCGCTCTCGAGGCCGGGCTCGATCGACGCGAGCGAGATGCGCACCGCACGCACGAGAAGCGGGAAGGCGACCACGGCAGCGGCAAGGGCCGCGCCCAGCCAGGTGAATGCCACCGAGATGCCGAGGTAGCGCTCCAACAGCAGGCCTAGCGGCGCGCCGCGCGCAAAGACGAGCAACAGCAGGTAGCCGGTGACAACCGGTGGCAACACCAGCGGAAGACTCACGAAGGTGTCGAGCAGCAGGCGCCCCGGCATGCGTGTTCGCTCGAGAACCCAGGCCACCAGCACGCCCGCCGGCAGGCTTGCCACGGTCGCGAGCAAGGCGACACGGAGAGAGAGCAGCAATGCGTCTGTCTCGGCAGCGGTGAACATCGACTTCTCTACGCTAGCCCGAGTGCGGGGCCGGAAAAAATCCGTGACTCGCGAAGATCTCCTGAGCCCTCGAACCGCCGAGGGAGTCGAGATAACTCTCCAGCTCCTCGTTGACCTCGGGCCGCACGACCACGGCGGTGTAGACTATGGGCTCGTGGAGCGTCTTCGGAACCGCCGCCACCACCGTGACTCCGCGCGCGGCCGCGGCTTCGCTGGTGTAGACAATGCCGGCCGTGCACGCGCCGGTCTCGACCAAGGCCAGGGCGGCACGCGCATCCACGGCACCGACCAGCCTGCGCTCCAGAGCGGGCCACCATCCGAGTCTCTGCAGGGCACTCTTGGCGTAGGCCCCGAGCGGCACCGATTGCGGCTCGCCGGTGGCCAGGCAGCCTTCGAACTCGGAAGCCAGGTCGAACTCCCGGTCGAAACGCACCGTGAAGGTGTGGCCCCTGGCGGCAACCAGCGCCAGGCCGTTGGATGCCAACGCATGACTGCCGTAGCGCACCAGGCCGGCGCGAGAGAGAGCGTCCACCCATTGCGGATGCGCGGAGATGAAGAGATCCGCGGCGGCCCCGAGCTCTATCTGCCTGGCCAGCAGACCCGAGCCCGCGAAGTGCAGCTCGACTGCCGCCGGCGCGGCTCCCGCCTGCACGCGCGACGCTCGATAGGCCCGGCCGATCTCCTCGAGCGGCAGCTCGAGACTGGCGGCCGCGAACACTCGAAGTGCCTGCGGGCTTTCACTCCCCGTGGGCGAGGACCGCTCGCCCGTACAGGCGGCCGTCGAGGCCGCCAGCATCGCCAGCCCGACGGCACAGCGGACGCTTGCCCTCACGGCTCCTCGTGCGACCGCGGCCGCGTGTGAAAGAAGGTCTCGATCGTACCGACGAACACTAAGAGATAACCGAACAGCTCGATCGATTCTTCCACGATGTCCTTGACGAGGCGATGGAAGTCGTCGCCCATCGCCGCTTGCCACAGGCCTTTCTGCCCCAACAGCTGCGCGAACAAGGAGATGACGAAAAAGCCCACGACGAAGAATGGGAAGCCGCGGGTGCGCGAGAAATCCTGCACGTCGCGGACGACCGTATGGCGGTGGCGCCATATCAGGTAGCCGGCGTACGAACCCGCCGGGACGGTGACAAGCCAATACCCCTTGGTGCCAACGTAGTCGTAGAGGAAAGAGTCGAAGATGCTGTCGAGCTCGCGGCCGGCCGCGAACAGCGCGAGGGCACCGAGTATCTTCAGGACGACGGAGAAAGAAGCTTCTCGTCTGGCCATGAGCAGCAGGCTGGTGCCGGCGGTCAGCACCAGCAGGAATTGCAGCGTCTCGAGCAAGCCGCCGTCACGCGCCAGGCTCGCGACGTAACCGGCCTCGGCGACACGCACGATTGACTCGCACAGCACCGCTCCCACCACAAAATAAGCGAGCAGGCGTAGGAAGTAGGCGTTCGTAGCGTTCGTGCTCATGGGTCCAGAACCCCGCATGGTAACGTCTCGGGTCTCAGGATGCACGCATCTCTGTGCCTGTACTTCTGCGACCGCTCGGTCGAGAATCCCAGCGGTGAAAAAATGACTACCCCGACAATCGACTCTGACAGACTGTCCGCTCTCATAGAAGACACGCTACCTGAGGGCGCTGACCCGCGCGCGAGGCCGATACTGGAAGCCTTGATCGGCGAATGCCTGGGGCTTGCGGCCGACGGCACCGCAGTGGCCGACCTCAAGCTGGTCGGCGCCTCGCTTGCCGAGATCCGCCGCGGCCTTGCCTGCTTTCGCCCCTACCCACAAGCGCGCAAAGTCACCTGCTTCGGCTCTGCGCGAACCTCGCCTGACTCGCCCGTATACAGGGTCGCGAGCGACTTCGGCCGGGCGATCGCCGGGGCTGGCTTCATGGTCATAACCGGAGGCGGCCCCGGCATCATGCAGGCGTGCAACGAAGGGGCCGGCCGCCGGCGCAGCTTCGGCGTCGGCATAGCGCTGCCGTTCGAACAGGATTGGAACGCGGCCCTGCGCGGCAGTCACAAGCTGGTCCGCTTCAAGTACTTCTTCACGCGAAAGCTGTTCTTCTTGAAGGAAGCCTCCGCCGTGGTCTTCTTTCCCGGCGGCTTCGGAACCCATGACGAGGCGTTCGAGTCATTGACGCTCATCCAGACCGGCAAGAGCCAGTTGGTGCCTGTCGTGTGTCTCGAAGAGCGTGGAGGCGGTTACTGGAAGGCTTGGGACGCCTTCGTACGCGAGCAGCTGCTGGCGAGCGGCCGCATAGGCGAGCACGATCGGGCACTCTACCGCATCGCCCACACGGTCGAGGAGGCGGTCGCCGAGATCGTCGCTTTCTACAAAGTCTTCCACTCCATGCGCTTCCTGCGAAAGCGCGTCGTGATGAGACTGAACGCCGTGGTGGAGAACGCGGTGCTCGATACCCTGTCCGACGAATTCGCCGACATACTCCATGGTAAGCCGATCCGGCCGTGCTCGGCGTATAAAGAGGAAGCCGACGAGCCCGACCTGCTCGCGCTGCCGCGGGTGCTACTCCACTTCGACGGCTACGGCTACGGGCGGCTACGCCAGCTCATAGACCGACTGAACCGTCTGGCCGCCTAGCAGCCCGTTGAAAAACCCCGGACCGCTAGCAGCCGTGCTTACAGCTCGGCCAGGACGGTCGGCAGCTCATCGAGGTTCTCGATATGGACGTCGGCACCATCGACGTCGGGTCCGATGCCGATGAAGGCCATCCCGGCCGCATCGGCCGCGCTCTCGTCTACGGGCTGGTCACCAACGTAGACGGCCTCGTCGGGCTCCACCGCGAAGTGCTCCAGGCACTTGAGCAGCATGTCCGGCTGCGGCTTGGGACGGTCCACGTCGAGAACGCCGACCGCGAAGTCGAAGAGGTCGTCGATCGCGAAGCGCTCTAGCACCGGCTTGGCAGTGAGGCCCCGATTTGTGGCCATCGCGGTCGCGTAACGGCGCCGCAGCTCACGGAGTATCTCGGTGAGTCTCGGGTGCGGGTACATCAGCTCGTAGAAAGGAGCGTAATCGGTCGAGCGCGCTATCTCGTCGATAACGGCCAGTATCTCGGGCCGGTCCGCGAAGTACTTCTGGAACAGCTCGGTCGAGGCCATCGCGTGGCAGGCCAGCTCCGCCTTGTCCTCGAGCGGCGGCTGGCCACAGCGGTGCAGCACTTCGTTGTAGAAGCCGATGTTGGCGTCCCGCGAATCGAACAGGACGCCGTCGCAATCGAATATCACCAACCGTATCGACATGATGGGCTGTACTCAGGTGGCCGCTTCGACCGCCAGACGCACCACGCGCTGCCAGCGCTCGCGCCTATCGGAGCGCTCGTCCTCGCCAATGGTCGGTTCGAAAGTGCGATCGACCTGCCACAGGTTCTGCAATTCTACGGTGTCGCTCCAGAAGCCCACGGCCAGGCCGGCCAGCTTCGCGGCGCCGTAGGCGGCGCCGTCGATGACGCTCGATCGCTCGACGCACACGCCGAGCAAATCGGCCTGGGTCTGCATGAGGAAGTCGTTCAGGCAGGCACCGCCATCGACCCGCAGTGCGGCTGGCTTCTCGGAGCCCTCCCACACGCTCTCGGCAACGTCGGTCACGCGCTGGGCCACCCCCTCGAGCACGGCGCGCACGATCTCGCGGGGACCGCTCCCGCCCGACAGCCCGCCGAGTAGCGCGCGCGCGTCGCTGTTGAGCATCGGAGTGCCGAGACCTTGAAAGGCGGGAACCGCCCATACGCCGCCACTGTCGGTGAGCGCCTCGGCCATGGCGGAGGTATCGGCGGCCTTGGCAACGATGCCGAGGCCGTCGCGCAGCCACTGGACGGCCGCGCCCGCGGTGATCACGTTTCCCTCGATGCTGTAGACGGTCTCGTCGCCGATGCGCCAGGCGAGCACCGGGTAGGTGCCAGCACCGCCGACCGCCACCGCATCCGCGCTATTGGCGACAACCATCGCCGAGGTTCCGTATGAACACTTCGTCTGACCCCGGGCGAGGCATGCCAGCCCGAACAGCGCTGCCTGTTGATCGCCGGCCATGCCCGCCAGCGGCACTTCGGCGCCGAAGACTTCCGGCGAGGTCGCAGCCATCGCGCCGCTCGAGTCCACCAGCGCCGGTAGCCAGTCATGTTCGAGTCCGAGTGCATCGAGCACGTTGCCGTCCCAGCTTCCCTCGAAATGGGCATACAGGCCGGTGATGCTGGCGTTGCCGTGGTCGCTCAGGTTGAGGTCGCCGCATAGGCAAGCCGCAAGCCAGCTATTGGGCGTGCCAAGCCGCAGTGTTCCCGCGCGAGCGGCAGACGCCGCCTCCTCGACGTTGGCGAGAATCCACTCGGCCTTGGCGGCCGCCATCATTGGCACGATGAAGAAGCCCTGCTGCTGGAGCTCCAGGCAACGTTCGGCGGTGCGGCTGTCCTGCCAGCCGATCATCGTCGAGAGCGGTCGCCCGCTGCCGGCTTCCCAGGCAACGATGGACGAGCGCTGGTTGGTGATGCCGATCGCCTCGACATCGGCGGGCGAGATGCCCGTCGTCTCGAGCGCGCGCCCGATTACCTCGAGTGCCGCCTCGCGGATCTCGACCGGATCCTGTTCGACCCAGCCCGGCCGCGGATAGCGAGTGGTGAACTCGCGGGTACCGCTACCCTTTTCCCTGCCGGCGTCGTCAAACACGACCGCCTTGACGGCGGTGGTACCGGCATCGATCGCCATCACGTGACCGGCCATGCCCAAGCTCCTCCGGTTCAGTCCACGTCCACGAGCACGCCGGGATTGAGTATCCCACGCGGATCGAGAGCCTTCTTGATGGCCCGCAGGACTTCGGTCGCCTCGCCCATCTCGCGCGCCAACCACGGTTTGCGCACTCGTCCGATGCCGTGGTGGTGTGCCACCGTCCCGCCAAGCTCATGGGTGGTGGTGAGCGTCGTCTCCCATATGCGGTCGTAGAGCTCGATCGCCGCGGCGTAATCGTCGCCGATGGCGCCGACAAAGGTGAAGTAGATGTTGGCCCCCTGGGTGTAGCAGTGCGAGACGTGCCCGGACAGGGCGATCAGCCCCTCGGTCCCCTTGCTGCGCTCGATCACTTGCTCGAAGAGATCGGTAATCCCGTCCCAGGCGATCGCCACCTCGATGGTGTCGGCAACCAGGCCTTGGTCTACCAGCGACTCGAAGGTCGGCACCTCGTTACGATGATCGAGCCAGCTCTCTACCGGCTCCGGCCCCTGGCTGATGCCGCCGCAGCTCTCGACGATCTTGGCGGTCTCGCGTGCCTCGGTCTCGACGCGCGCGGCGTCCCCTTCGCTCAGCAACAGCAACACCGGCCGGTCGCCGTCGCCCACGTGGGCGAAATTGCGGCCCGCCTCGGTGGCATCATAGAGACGGGTTACGGCGGGCCGCCAGCCGGCGCGCATGATGAGCCGCAAGGCTTCGAACCCATCGACCAGGGTCGGCAGCGTGTAGCAGCCACCGAGCTTGTTTTCGGCGGCGGGGTGAATGCGGAAGGTAAGCTCGGTGAACACGCCCAGCGTACCCTCGCTGCCGAGGAAGACCTGACGGAGGTCCGACCCCATGGAGGAGCGAGGCACCGCGGGAACCCTGATCAGGCGGCCGCCGGCAAGTGCGACCTCGCATCCGAGCAACATCTCCTCGATGTTCCCGTACAGAGTCGAGAACTGACCGGAGGCACGCGTGGCGCACCAGCCGCCAACCGTCGAGAGATCGATCGACTGGGGCCAGTGGCCCATCGTGTAGCCGCGCTCAGCCAGCGCTTGTTCGAAGTCGGTGCCGCGCATACCAGGCTGCACGGTGGCCGTGAGCGACAGCTTGTTGACCTCGATCAAACGGGCCATCTTGCCCATGTCGAGCACCACCTGACCCGGCCCGGCCTGCACGGCCCCGCATACCCCCGAGCCGAGACCGAAGGGCACTACCGGCACATTCTCGCGTTCGGCCCAGGCCAACACGGCGGCGACTTCTTCGGCACAGCCCGGTCTCACCACCGCAGTCGCCACCGCTCCCTCGCCGGTTCGTCTGCGCTCCAGCAGAGCCCGCATCCAAATGTCGTGGCTCAGCTCGGCGACCATTGCGGTGTCCGTGACCACTTCCAGATCGCTCACCTCGCCCGCCAGCGTAGCGAGCTTCGCGACCACGTCGTTGACTTGGTTGCTCATCGTCATGTCTCCAAACGGGCGAGTCTGCCCAATAACAATAACCTAACGGGTTGCGGCTCGTGCCACGCCGAGGTCGTCGCGCACGAGCCCGGTCAGCCCTTCGATCTGCTCATGCTCGACGGCCGCGCTCCAGCCGAGCCTCGCGCCGAGGGCTCGCGCCGCGCCCGGCGCCGCGGCCAGCGCCGCTTCGCTGTCAAAGATGGCGACGCGGCAGCGTCTGCGCAACAGGTCGTCGAGGGTAAGGACGAGCTCGTGGTCAACCATGAAGTCGAGCTCGGCCACGGTAAGGTTCGCCAGATCCGCAAGGCGCTCGGCCGCAGCCGGCTCAGCGTCGATACGCCGCACCAGCTCTGCAGCCGCCACACCATAGGTCTGCCACAGGCGTTCCTCGAGATCGCGGTCGCGCAGGCGCGGGCTGACCGAGCGCGCCTGCTTCTGTTGCTCGCCGTCGCCGCCACAAAGCGGCAGGCGCGAGGAATCGACCTCTACCTCCTGTGAGCGTCCGAGAACCTCGAAAACGGAGGCCACCACCCTCTCGGACATGCGTCTGTAAGTGGTGAGCTTGCCGCCAGCCACGGCGACTACCGGACCCGGCCCCACCATGATCTCGTCGCGCCGGGAGATCTCCGAGGGTTTCTTGCCCGCTTGGCGCAGCAACGGCCGCACCCCCGACCAGGTGCCGATGATGTCGGAGGCCTGTGGCGGCTCGTTGAATATGTCTGCGGCCGACTCCAGCAGATAGTCCACGTCTTGCTCGGCCACGCCCGGCTCCTCCGGCTGGCCTTCGTAATGGGTATCGGTGGTTCCTATGTAGGTGACCGCGCCCTGCGGGGCCGCAAACGTCGAACGGCCGTCCGGGGAGCGCAGAATCACCACGTGGCTGATCGGCAACCGTTCGCGCGGCACGACCACGTGGATGCCGCGGGTTAGCTGCAGCAGTTCACCGTCGTTTCCATTCTGCAGGCAGCGCACCCGATCGAACCACGGGCCAGCCGCGTTGACCAGGCAGCGACAGCGGATCCCCAAGGTGGCATCGCCCATGCGATCGCGCACCGTGAGCATCAAGCCGGCCGGGTCTTCGTCGATGGCGACAACCTCCGCGTAGCTGGCAGCCCAGGCGCCGACGGCGGCGGCCGACTTCACGGTTTCTAGCGTGAGACGCGCATCGTCGGTGAGGTATTCCGTGTAGCGTATCGCCGCATTGGTGCGCTCACGCCGCATGCCCGGCTCGGCAGCCAGGGCCTCGCCGGTATCGAGCACCTCGTGGCTACCCGCGGCTTCCTCGCCCGCGAGACGCTCGAAGCTCCACATCGCCGCGGTCATCTTCACGCGACCGCCAAGCGAAGCCACCGGAACCAGTACAGACAGCGGTCGCGCGAGGTGAGGCGCGAGGCGGCGGAGCACCGCACGCTCCCTGGCGGCTTCGCGTACCAAGCCGATGTCGCCTTGGGCGAGATAGCGGATGCCGCCGTGGATGAGCTTCGAGGAGCGGCTGCTCGTTCCGCATGCGAAGTCGCCCTTGTCGAGGACGACGGTAACGAGCCCCCTGAGTGCGGCCTCGCGCGCCACGCCCGCACCCGTGATGCCGCCGCCAACGATGGCGACATCGACCACGGTCTCCGCTGCACGTTCCAGTGCCGTCGTTCGATCGCGTCGGGAGAAGCTCGTCTTCATTGCTGCTAACGATCCAGCGCCGATCCCTGGCCCGCCGGGGCCTCGCCGCCATAAGTCACCAATTGCCCTGCTGCAATCGTCACGGGTCGTGGTAGCCCATCCCGGCCACCGCGAATCGGTAACCCCGGCTAGTCGGGATGGCCCACCGTGTCAATCCGCTAGCGGAATGGCACCCATCATGGTGGTAATCCTAATAGGCCAATCACTTCAATGTACTTCTACTAATACAGGTATAAAGCTGGTTGACAGTAGCGGGTCCGTTTTAGTAAGTGGAGAGTTGTACTCTCTACTTCCGATGGCCACTAAGCTAGAGCAGAAAGTGCAACCCTCACGTGAGGGGTTGCTCAAGATCTCGGACCTTACGCGCGAGACCGGCGTCTCGACGGCCACCATAAAGTTCTACATGCGCGAGGGCCTGCTACCGGCGGCAACACTGAAGACCGGTCGCAACATGGCCTATTACAGCCGCACCTTCATCGACCGCATTCGCGCGATCAAAGAGTTGCAGCAGAAACGCTTCCTGCCGCTCGATGTCATCAAAGCCATCCTCGATCAGAACGACTCTGTCATCAGCTCGCGAGAGGTGGACACGCTTGTCGGTCTCGAGGGGACCTTCTACGAGACCGTCCACCACACGCCCGGGCGAACGCCCCTTTCGCGCGACGAGGTGATCAAGCGCTACGAGGTCGCTGCCGACGACCTTCAGCGGTCGATAGACATGGGCGTGCTTTCTCCCGTGCTGCGCGACGGCACGGAGTACTTCGAGGGCGACGACCTGCAGATGCTCGAGGTCTTCCAGGCCATGGAGAAGGCCGGCCTCAACAAGGAGCGGTTCCCTCACAGGGTCTCGATGCCGATATACGCGACGGCAATGGATAAGCTCGCGCAGGAAGAGCTCAAGATCTTTACGCAGAGCGTGACCGGCAAGGTCGATGACAGCGAATTGCCCGAGATGGCGCTTGCCGGAGTCAAGCTCGGTGAACAACTAATCGTCTTGCTCAGGCGCAAGATGCTGCTGAAAGGAATTCAGGAGCTGCGCCAGGGGCACGACGAGGACAGTGGGGACGGGTCGAAGGCCATAGCCTAGCCACGAGAGGACTGAAGACCTGCATGCTGGAGGAAGCAGCCACCCGATAGATCCGGGAAACGACAGAATCGTTAGCTACGAGGCCTTTCCACGACGGGCCGGCGAGTGAAAGGAGAGAGATGAGCGAAGCGACCAATCAAGGCCAAGAACAACGGCGTTCGAAGACCGTCTGCGTGGAGGATCCCGCCCTCACGATGGTTGAGCCCGACACCATGACCCCGCTGCAGTACTTCGACCGTATGTTCGCGGAAGCGTCCCTGGTTCCCGAAAAGCGTCTGATGCTGGCTGTTCTCGAAGACGCCATCGCTTCATTCCAGAGGGCATTCATACAGCCCAAGGACGAGGACGACGGCAGCAACGACATCGAGGCGTGGCTCGACTCGAACGACATGGGCTGGCCCTTCTCGTTCGCGAGCATATGCCAGGCCCTCGACATGGAGCCCGAGTTCCTGCGTACCGGCTTGCGCAAATGGCGCGAGCGTGCCGCTCGCGACGGAATGAAGGGTCAAGTCTACCGTTTCCCATTCCGGCGGGTGAACGGCAGGCGCCACAGTATAAACGCCAAGCGCGAACGCCGGCGCGTCCGCCAGGCGAGCTGAGAATGCTCGAGCGAGCGCGGCCGTAGCGGCCTCGTTCGCCGTCTACGAAAGTGGGGGCACGCAGCCTTCCCTGTGGAGAAACTGCGTGCCCCCTTTTCTGTCTACCGGCTAACGATCTCTGGGTAGACCCAGCACGCGCTGGGCGATTATTCCGCGCATGATCTCGGAGGTTCCGGCAGCGATCGTGCGTCCCCGCGAGTAAAGCATCAGGTGGGTCCAGCGCCCGTCGAGCGGGGCGCGCGGATCCTCAGGAGACAGCACCGAGTAGGGGCCGCTGGCATCCACCGCCACGTCGAGCATGCGCTGGTACATCTCGCTCCAGAACAGCTTCTCCATGGAGCCCTCAGGGCCGGGGGGCTGACCGCGCAGCTGTTTGGTAAGGTGACGCAGAGAGGTCAGGCGCAGCGCAGCGCTCTCGATATAGGAGCGCGCGAGCGCCTGGCGGAGCACTGGGTCGGCGGCCGGGGTGCGGCCACATACATCGTAGCTGCGGGCGAACTCGAGGAGGTCCTCGAGCACGACCTTCGACTGAAGCTGGCGCTGGAAGGTCAGCGTAGCCCGTTCGTGCATGAGCAGCGCCACCGCCATCTGCCAGCCTTCTCCCTCCTTACCGATGATGTTCTCACGCGGCACCCGCACGTCCTCGAAGTAGACCTCGTTGAATTCGCTGTCGCCGTTCATCTGCTGGAGAGGGCGCACGTCGATCCCGGCACTGTTCATGTCCACGATGAACATGGTGATGCCCTTGTGCTTGGTGCCCTCGCTGTCGGTGCGCCCGAGCAGCAGGCAGAAGTCCGCGTACTGCGCGTAACTCGTCCACACTTTCTGCCCATTAATGACGTAGGCGTCGCCGTCCAGTACTGCGCGCGTAGACAGCGCGGCCAGGTCGGAGCCGGCGCCGGGCTCGCTGTAGCCCTGGCACCATATCTCCTCGGCGGTCAGGATCGGCTTTAGATAGCGATTCTTCTGCTCTTCGGTGCCGTGGTCGATCAGCACCGGACCGACCATGGAGAGCGCCAGCAGATTGATGAGCTGCGGCGAGCGGATACGCCCCAGTTCCTCCTGGAAGATGATCTGCTCGATCAGCCCGGCGCCGCGGCCGCCGTAGGCTTTCGGCCACGCCACACCGCACCAGCCGCCTTCGTGAAGCAGTTTCTGCCAGCGGCGGCCGCGGCTGACCACCTCATCGAGCGACTTGGGGGCGTGATCGCCGATCTCGCCCTCGGCCTTGCGCGCCTCCAGCCAACCGCGCAGCTCGTGGCGGAAAGCATCCTGCTTGTCGGTGTACTTGAAGTCCATCAGTTTCCTCGCACGAGCACCTTGCGGGCGGCCGGGCGGCCGGCATGGGCAAAGGCCTGCTCCGCATCCGTCAGGCGGTAGCACGCTTCCACCAGTGGTGCGACCCGCACGGCCCCTTCGGTAAGCAGCTCGAGTGCCGGCTCGAAGCGGCCGCAACGCGAGCCGATAAGCGTGATCTCGTCTATGACCAGCGGCGCCAGGTCGATGTCGTAGCTACGGCCCACCGTCGTCTTGAGCACCAGGGTCCCGCGCGGCGCCGTGGCCGCCATCGCGGTGGCCAGGCCGCTCGTGCTGCCGCTGGCCTCCACCACCAGCGGGTAGGCAGCGCGATCCGGCTGCCCGGGCAGGAGACCGATCCCCCGCTCTACGAGCCAGTCGAGGCTCTCCGTATGATGACCGAGTAGGTCCACGCGCGCGCCGGCCGCGGCCAAAACCTGGGCTATCAACGTGCCGAGCTTGCCATCGCCGACCACCAGCGCGGCGCCATCGGGCCGCCGGCCGAGTTGGTCGAGGATCTCGCAAGCCGCTGCGAGTGGCTCGGTAAACACCGCTTCCTCGTCCGCCACCGTCCCGGGAACCGCCACAAGGTTGCCCTCGGGGATGACGAACTCCTCGGCCAGCACGCCGTCGGCACCGTCGATCCCCAGCACCGTCCGGTTCGGGCAATGCCGGCCCAGGCCTGCCGCGCAGTTCGGGCATTGGCCACACGCGAAGTTGATGCCACCAACCACTCGGCGGCCGGCCAGCGGCCCTTCGAGCGCTTCGCCAACGAACTCGTGGCCCAGCACTCCGGCAAAGCCCATGTAGCCGCGCGCCAGTTCCAGGTCGGTGTCGCAGATACCGGCGATGCGGGTGCGCACGCGTACGAAGCCGCGACGCGGCTTCGGCGGCGGCCGGTCGGTGGCCAGACGCACCCGTTCGCCTTCCAAGACCAAGGCAAGCATCAAGGACCGCCTTTTAACACCCGGGCAGGCCGGGTTCCATGGCGCGGGTTCGCGCTACGGGCGGGCCGGAACCCAGGCGATCCGCGCCTGCCCACTGGCCGCGGCCCGCTCGAAAACTCGCTAGCGACCCGCAGAGATCAGAGTTGAAACCGTGTACCAATCCGCATCGACCGCATGCTCGTCATCCATGCCGACGTCGATGTACCAGGCCGGCTCTTCGGGGAAGGCCATGCCGGGGATGGCGGCACGTGTGCCATGGCGCAACTGGATGTCGAGCACCGTGAAGGCATAGACGAACATTCGCTCCGTGTCGTACTCGTAGTCCACCTTTGGATTGGGACGCTTGTCGGTGCGGATGCTCATGACGATCGTCTTCCACAGCTCGTCGTTGTGGTCGTAGAGATCCGAGTAGAGGATGATGAAGGTCTCCTTGTCCATGTAGATCACGCGTTTCGAGTAGGCGTAGTTCGACATCTTCGCCGTACCCTCGACGATGTAGACCTCCGGTCTGACCTCCCAGTCCTCGCAGTAGGTGACACCTCCATCGCGCTCGCACACCACCGGCGGCAGGTTCTGGCCGTGAAGCGAGCCGAGCATCGGCTTCGCGCCAATGTACTTCCAGTCGAACCACGGAATCTGTCCCGCGTAGCCGCCGAAGCTGTCCAGGTCGATGTCCTGACCGAACAGGGCATCACTTCGCTGCGCGCTCGACATGCGACGTACACGGCGGATCACCGGCGTATAGAGCCAGGTGTTGTCGTGGCGCGTAGGATCGAGATAGCGATGGCTCACCGTGCCCACTCCCTTCAAGTCGAAGGGCTCTATGAGAGGGAAGAACGCCTGCTTCTCGAAGGTCTCGTCGGGATTATCGGGAATCGAGGGCATCGGCTCGTGGCGGATGCGGCCGAAGTAGCGAAGTCTGCGCGACCAGTCGACGATGAAATGCCGCTCGATCTGGTACTTACGCTCGCCCTCGTGATCGACGAAGAAGGCACCGGTGTCGGCATCCGGTAGGTGCACGTTCAAATCGTCGGTGAAGTAGTGCCCACGCGAGAAGTTCCACATGATCTTCGCGCCCGCCTGCGGATCGTTGGCATCGATCACTGGGAAAGGCCGACCGGCGGTCCAGTTATCGAGATCACCGTCCTCTCCGATCGAGACCTGGGCGGAGTATTTCTCTGTCGCCTCCTGGTAGGGCACGGGCAGCGCGATCTTCTGATACGGCACGATCTTCATGTCCATGCCGTTGTCCACCGCGAAGTGTATGCCCGGCGACATCAGTTCCTTGGCCTTGTCTACATTCTTGCGGGTGATCGTCTCACCCGGTGTCAGACCGACGGCCGTCGTGAGGTCGACCCCCGCCGTGTCGTCGGGCTCCACCGCATCGTCGACCTCCGTCGCATCGTCGACCTCCGTCGCATCGTCGACCTCCGCCGTGTCATCGGCCTCCACCGCGTCGTCAGGCTCCGCCGTGTCGTCGGCTTCCACCGCGTCGTCGGCCTCCGCCGCCTCGTCGGTTTCCACCGTGTCGTCGGCCTCCGCCGTGTCATCGGCCTCCGCCGTGTCATCGGCCTCCACCGCGTCATCGGCCTCCGCCGTGTCATCGGCCTCCGCCGTGTCATCGGCCTCCACCGTGTCATCGGCCTCCGCCGTGTCATCGGCCTCCGCCGTGTCATCGGCCTCCGCCGTGTCATCGGCCTCCACCGTGTCATCGGCCTCCACCGTGTCATCGGGCTCCGCCGTGTCATCGGCCTCCGCCGCCTCATCGGCCTCCGCCGCCTCGTCGGCCTCCGCCGCATCGTCGGTTTCCGCCGCCTCGTCGGTTTCCGCCACATCGTCGGTTTCCGCCACATCGTCGGGCTCCGTCGCGTCGTCGGGCTCCGTCGCGTCGTCGGGCTCCGTCGCGTCGTCGGGCTCCGTCGCGTCGTCGGGCTCCGTGGCGTCGTCAAGCCCCATCGTGGTGCTACTGTTCGTCGTGGTGCTAGTCTCCGTCGTGGCGCTAGTCTCCGTCGTAGCGCTAGTCTCGGTCGGCTCGTCAGCTAATGCTCCGCCGACACCGAGTATGATGACCACGATCGCAGGGATGAACGCCGCAAAGGCACGATGAAACAGCTTGATCACAGATGTCCTCCAGTACGCGCTGACAGTCGCCGCTTCTCCCTCATAGGCAGGCCGGTAGGTCGGGTGGGGCCAGGCACAGTCATGGAAGGAACGTCAGCGCGGCAGTTCGGCGGATCCTTGCATGAGGGCAAAGGCTAGTCACATGAATGCGCCCCAACTGGTCCCACCACTCACCTTCCGCTGCAGCGATCTCCCTGGAGCCACCCGGCTCAGAGCCCCGATTTGCTGCATAGCGCTATTGAGTCTACATACGTCATCACAGCCACCCCAGTGCACCCGCGAAGGAGTGCTGATTTGATCTCGTTCGATCTCACCGAAGAGCAAAAACAACTGAA
>PIVZ01001021.1 GCA_003354045.1 bacterium | reverse complement strand
TGGGCATATTGAGATCGAGCAAGATCAATCCCGGGTAGGGCGATGCGACCGCGTCAGCGTACTTGCCCCGGCGTTTGAGGTAATCCATCAATTCGACGCCGTCTTCGACGAAGCGCAAGTCGTTGGTCAACCGGGATTCAGCAAAAGCATCTTTGGTGAGTAGACGATCGTCCTCATCGTCGTCCGCCATCAAAATCGTGATAGGCCTCTTCTCGGTTCCCACAACTCTACCTCTTAGCCGCTCCGCACGGGGATCTCGACATCGCCCCTGGCGCAATGATAGCAGGCCGCCAAGTCAATAGTAGCGGCCGCGCGAAGAGAGGAGGCATTTCGGCAGCGTCTTTACGGATTACGGGCAGGATCGAGTCTCACGGCGACGGAGCGCGGGTTTCCGAAGAGGAGTCCCACCCACCAGTCTGCCAACCCGTACTTGGCCGACATCAATCGGCGAATACGCAGGTGGCCGGCAGGCGTTGGGTCGGCCACTGTCTCATAGTTGACCCTCTGCCCACCGCGCACCACCTCTATCCGGGGGTGCTCGAGTGTGCGCAAGTACCAAGTGGTTTCTGGATTGTTGGCTTCCAGCCACACAGTGCCCTGCGCATCGGCGATCCAGACGCGGGTTTCTTCGACTCCGCCTTCGGGGTCGAAAGTGCGCACTACCACGACCTCGGGAATTTCGAGGGCAGCCAGGGTGATCGCGCCGAGTAGAACGACGACGGCAACCACCGTTTTCAGGAGGTTCTTGACCGCGAACCTAGGGCTTGATCTCGCGGGCAAGATCGGCCGCGGCAATGTCCTTGTGGTTGGTCTCGTAGAGGATAGAACTGGTCGTGAACACCTCTTCGCCCTCGGGCGCCTTGTAGTCTACCTCCCATATGAAGGCGATCTTCGCGTCCGCGGTGTTCAGGTGCTTTTCGAGTTCGTGGTCCTTCTTGTTGTCCGAGATGTAGCGGAGCTGATGAAGCTTGGCTACATACGTACCTTCCAGCGTGACCGGCGAAACGAGTTTGCCTCCCGTGTGCATCTCTCCACTGACGGAATAGAGCACTCGGTTGGCAACGTAGTCGGCGTCCTTGGGGTCCAGTCGGGC
>PIVZ01000442.1 GCA_003354045.1 bacterium | reverse complement strand
TACTTGATGGATCTTGCGGCTTTCTTTCCAAGCGCGATCTACGACCTCGTGGCCGGCACACCGGAGCTCGCCCGTGAGATCCAGGCGCCGCTGGGCGTGCTGCGCAAGAGCCCGTCGTTGAGCGCCCTGCAAGACCTGGCAACACCGATTCTCAGCGCCCTGTTCGCCAAGCGTATTCCGCTGCCGCAAGACTACATTCCGTCTGGCCTGTGCGACAACTCGACCATCGAGGTCTTCCTTCGCGAGAACCTCGAGAACAATGACTTCCCGAATGACTTCCGCAGCCTCTACGCGCAAACCGGCAAGGAGCTCTACATCTGCGCGATGAACCTGGACACGGCCGGGCAGGTCGTGTTCGGCCACGACACGGACACCTCTGCGACGATCTCGGAGGCGGTGCAGGCATCGACCGCGCTCCCCGGCTTCTACCGACCAGCGCGCATTAACGGCGTGGACTACGTAGATGGCGGCGTGCGGCGGACCGCAAACATCGACGTGGCCATCGACCACGGGGCCGACCTCATCATCTGTTACAACCCATTCCGCCCGTTCTCGAACCGCGTCGCGCGCCGCTACGACAGCGAGACCGGCCGCTTCGTCACCGACGGCAGGCCGCTGGCCGACGACGGCCTGCTGTCGGTCGTCAACCAGGTCTTCCGAACGCTCCTGCACACACGGCTGCAGTACGGCATCAAGGCATACAAGGAAGATCCGACCTTCCGCGGCGACATCATCGTCATCGAGCCGGCCGAGACCGACACGCACATGTTCGGGATGAACCCATTGGCACTATGGGACGGGCCGCGCGCGGGGCGTTACGGTTACACCTCGGTCACGCATTCGATCGACACACATTACGAAATCGTCAAGAAGATCCTCCAATCCTACGGAATCCTGATGACGCGGCGCGAGGTAAGGGAAGGCCTCGAAAAGATGAACAAGGGGAGCTTCGGCGAGAGCACCGAGGTTTTGTATCGAGACGTTCCGCGCCGTGAACTCGACGTCGCCTGACCGGGGCTCTTCGTCTCCAGATCCTATGCGAGCAGTGGTCTGACAAGCAGGCCACTTTCCACATCGCTCGGCTGCGACCTGCGCGGGCAGGAAAACAAGGAGGGGAACCCGTCTGGGCTCCCCTCCTTATCGCGTCTCGTGAAGAGTTCGCCTCAGGCGTTCGGGAAGATCTGCTGCATCTTCAGGGCGAGACTCATGTCACCCTTGATCTTCAGCTTGCCGCCCATGAATGCCATTTGCGGGTTGAGCTTGCCGTTGATCATGTCGAGGTAGTCCGACGCGGCCATTGTGATGGTGATGTTCGCGCTCTCAGCAGCGCCGTCGTTCACGTCGCAGCCGGTCCCGGTGACTTTTACGTTCCAGGTCCCGCCACCGTCGCCCGTGAGATCGAACTGGTAGGTCGCATCGACGCCCGCAGCAGCGGCCGCGTTGAAGCGCTCGGGCATGATAGCGAAGACCTCGGCGCAGGTGGATGGTTGATCAGCCATGATTCGTTGCCTCCTCAGATTGGGGTTTGAACTGTGAGGGTCTAGTACGGGACGTCGGCACCTATGTCAACGTCCACCATGGAGCCAGCGACAGCTCAAAACCCGAGGAAATAGAACAAAAAAGCCTCCCGGCATCGCCGGGAGGCTTTCGCGAACCGCATTCGGTTCGGATCGTCTGAGAGGATGTGCTGAGCGGGTGCCGGCCAAGGCCCACACCCGCTCAGCGAGTTGTTCGCGTGATTGTTTCTCGCGATTGCGGCTCTACTTCTTGCCGCGTTTCTTCCTGCCGCCTCTCTTCTTAGCCGCCTTCTTCCTGGTGGCTTTCTTCTTCGTTGCCTTCTTCTTGGCGGCCTTCTTCCTGCCACCTTTCTTCTTGCCTTTCTTCTTCGTTGCCTTCTTCTTGGCGGCTTTCTTCCTACCGGCTTTCTTCTTGGCTTTCTTCTTCGTCGCCTTCTTCTTGGCTTTCTTCTTCGTCGCTTTCTTCTTGGCGGCCTTCTTCCTACCGGCCTTCTTCTTCGTGGCCTTCCTCTTCGTCGCCTTCCGCTTGGTCGCCTTCCTCTTCGTCGCTTTCCGCTTAGTCGCCTTCTTCTTGGTTGCCTTCTTCTTCGTCGCTTTCCGCTTGGTCGCCTTCTTCTTGGCGGCCTTCTTCTTCGTCGCCTTCTTCCTCGTTGCCATCATTTGCCTCCTTCAGCTTCCTTCCTTGGTCTTCCTCTCAGACGAATCAAGAAACGAAAGTCGAACACGCTTATTACACTCGTCCGACTGAAACATTATACGGACCCTTGGTCCAGGGAGTCAACAAATATGCACACCTCCATCTTTGCCGGCGCACCTTCACGACGGGTCCGAAGAACGCTCCACGGTTCACGTTCGCGCGATCGACGAGCGAACACGACACGCACATCGTCGGCGCGCGTGCACGATTGAACACTCCACACAATGACGCACGGTAGCATCAAGACACGCACGCACGCGGTCCGTCGTGCCTACTCTTACCTCCGTTAGGTGCGGGACGCCGCGTCGCAAACGCGCAAAGCGGCGAGTTACGCACAGAGGCGTGCGCTCACGTGAATGCTTTACGACCCGGGTAGATGGCGCGCTTGCCGAGCTCCTCTTCGATGCGCAGAAGCTGGTTGTACTTGGCCGTACGCTCGCCGCGGGAGACCGATCCCGTCTTGATCTGGCCTGCGTTTACCGCCACCGCGAGGTCTGCGATGGTCGCGTCCTCGGTTTCGCCCGAACGGTGCGAAATTACGGTCGTGTAGCCGGCTCGACGTGCCGTTCGGATGGTGTGCAGGGTCTCGGTGAGGGAGCCGATCTGGTTCACCTTGATGAGAATCGAGTTGGTTGCCCCGGCCGCTATGCCGCGTTTGAGCCTCTCGGCATTGGTCACGTAGAGGTCGTCGCCCACGAGCTGGACCTTGCGCCCCAGCCGCGCCGTCAGCTTGACCCAGCCGTCCCAATCATCCTCGGCCAGGCCGTCTTCGATGGAGATGATCGGGTACTTATGGACCAGCCTCTCGTAGAGTCTCACCATCTGGGCCGGCGTGAGCTTGCTGCGGTCTGATTTCTTGAAAACGTAGCGTCCGTCCTCGTAAAACTCGCTTGCCGCCGAATCGAGAGCCAGAGAGACATGCCGGCCCGGCTTGTAGCCGGCATCGGTGATCGCCTCCAGAATGACGCCTATCGCCTCGTCGTTGCTCTTCAGGTTGGGCGCGAAACCGCCCTCGTCGCCTACGTTGGTGCTCAGGCGCCGGGACTTGAGCACGCGCTTGAGGGCATGAAAGACCTCCACGCCTACGCGAAGCGCATCCGAGAAGCGCCGCACGCCGTGGGGTACGATCATGAACTCCTGAAAATCGAGCCTGTTGTCGGCATGGGCGCCGCCGTTGATGATGTTCATGAGCGGCACGGGCAGCGTCCTCGCACGGGCGCCACCGATCGAACGATACAGCGACTCGCCCTTGTAGGCCGCAGCTGCGTGGGCCACGGCCAGCGAGGCCGCGAGTATCGCGTTGGCGCCGAGCACGGCCTTGTTGGGCGTGCCGTCGAGCGCGAGCATGCGCTCGTCGATGTCCTTTTGCAGGCGGACGTCCATTCCCGCTATCGCCGGCGCGATCTTGTCGTTTACGTTGGCAACCGCCTTCTCGACGCCCTTACCCCCGTAGCGCTTCTTCACGCCGTCGCGAAGCTCTAGAGCCTCATGCTGGCCGGTAGACGCACCCGACGGGACGCAGGCCCGGCCGAAGGCCCCCCCACTTACGGTAACCTCGGCTTCGAGTGTTGGATTGCCACGTGAGTCGAGGATCTCCCTGGCATGTACCGACTGAATTCTCATGCAAATACCCTCCTTTATGCGCACCGCCAACGCCGCAGAGTTGGTGGTGCGACGCACCGCAAGGTATCTTTAGCGCACGGTGAGTGCACGCGGCCACAGGAAGCAGCCGAACTATACGCCGCTGGTATGGGGTCTCGGTCTCTTCGCGCTGGTACTGGTTTACTCTCTCTTGTTCGGCAGACACGGCCTACCGCAAGTCGCTGCCCTGGAGGCTACAGCGCGCGAGCGGTCCGCAGAAGCCTACGACGGAATCGCCACGAACGCCGCCCTGCGCGAACGCCTCGATGGGCTAAAATATGACGACCGGGCCCTTGAGGAAGAGGCCCGGTCGTCTCTCGGCTTCGTTCATCCAGACGAGGTCGTGTTCATTCTGCGACAAAGCAGTACGTCCACCCCTCGCTGAGCGCCCTTAGCAGCCCACTACGGACTGTCAGGAACACCCGCTAGTCGCGCCGCAGTCGTGGCACTTGTAGCAGGCGCCGTTGCGGATCATCACCGAGCCACAGTCGGAACACGTCGGAGCGTCCGCCTGCGCTTGAATGAAATCCGTCGGCCTTGCCTGCCCAGCGCCACCTTCCACCACGCGTAGCTCGGGCCTTCCCGCAGCGGCG